>DATKHX010000394.1:0-2818 GCA_035510075.1 Allostellaceae bacterium | reverse complement strand
GGCCCGCGACCCAACCCTCGAACGGGCCAAGAACCTCGCTCGGCCCGGGATCGATCCCCGACAAGCGGACCCGCTGATCGCCCACGACCAACGTCGCCGCATTCGGCACACGGGTGACCTTGCCGCGTATCGCGCCCGTTGCTGAAACCGGCGTGACCGTCGGGCCGGGGGCGCGAACGGATGCCGGGGCCGCGGCGGAAGCGATCGATGCCGGCGTGGGCGCAGCGGGCGATGACGCGCCCTGCCGACCCGCCGCCGCAACGGGGGCAGCGGAATTGCTGGCGTACTCGATGGCCTCCCTCGGGACATATGCCCGTGAATGGTCGGGCAGCTCGATTTGAACCCAATGCTTCTCGGCCACGAGGCCGACCGCCTCGACCTCCGCACCGGCGCGAATTTCGCTCAAGGGTTTCGCGCCGGGTGCCGGCTGGCTCATGGCTCGTACGGTTTCCCGCAGATGCACCGGCTGGTTCAACCATTCTTCGACCGTCGGCGCCGCGGGAACTCCCGTCGTATCTCCGGCGGCCGGAGCAGGGTCGGCGGCGCGAGCTTGCGGGCAAGAGATGCCGAGGCAGGCGAGCGCCGCGGTGAAAACCATCGAGAAGAGCCAGAGTGTGCCCCGGCGATGCCCCGGCCGAGGGCCGCGCCACCGGCAAGCGAGGAGCCGTGCATCAATCCAGGAACGGCTGTTCATACGAGGCGAGCCGCCGTTGATCATGAGGCGTTGGAGCTTTTTATTACAACACATCCTCGACTCGGTTGCAATCATAAAGCGAACATTAACTAATTGATCTATTTTTGTTTTGGCTCCTGCTTCTAACAGGAAGGGAAGCAGTGCTGGCTTTTGGCGAGTGGCCGGCGCCGCTTGCGAAATGATTGGTCAACGTCGCTTATTCGAAGTAGAGTGCGCCAAGGTAGGTTTATGGCGTAGCGCTTCCCGCGATCGGTCAACCTAAACTCTGAAAAACCGCCTTTGCTCTTTCCACGAGCAGCACTTTTTCCGACCGTACTGCCCGCAGGCCGGCTAGTCGCAGGCTGTTTCGGCGTTGCGCTGATGCTCGCGGCGGCAGCGCATGCCGAAGATGCTCCGCGCCGCGTCGGCAGCCTCAACTACATTTCCGGAGAAGTCAGCTACCTCCTGCGCGCCGAGGCGGGCGAGCCCAACGGGTCGGATGAGGAAAACTGGCTGCAGGCCGATTTCGACCAGCCGGTTTGCCAGGACATGTCGTTGCGGACGGGCGCGATGGCGCGCGCCAGAGTGAGGATCGGCCCCGACGCAATTCAAATGTCGGACGACACCTCGCTCAATGTGATCAATCTGACCGATCAGCTGATCGAGGCGAGCGTTCGCTATGGCCGCATCTATCTCCAGCTCGGTAAGCTCGACCCCGGCGAGAGTGTCGAGATCGAGACGCCGCGCGGTTCGCTGTGGCTATTGCAACCCGGCGCCTACGATGTCGAAACCGGCACCGGTGATCAGCCGACGCGGATCGTGGTCTTTGAAGGCAAGGCCCGATTTGTCGGGGGTGCGGCCGACCTGCCGATAGCTGCCGGCAAGGCGGTCCAGATCACCGGCAGTTATCCCGAGGTCGCGGCCGCTGAAAGCGACTGGACCGGGATCAACCCTGCACAGCCGGCGACGACCGTGCAGCCGGTCGCCGCAACGGGCAATGTCTCTGCCGAGACGCCGTCCAGTCCTACATCCACGTTTGCAACGCCGCCTGCGCAGGGATCGCCAAACCGCGTCGCCGCGGGGCAAACGGCGACCGCTCCGCCCAATCCAGGTCCGCCGGCCGGCGCGAGCCGGTCGCCCGTACCATCGGATGCGACCGCTCTCGCCGCGACCGACAACGGCTCGCCGCCGGCCGCCCGCGCGCGGGCTCCACCTGATAAGCCATATACCGCTACGGCGGATTCCGGGCAGAAGTCCTCCGACGAGTTTCTGCTGTGGGTCGAGGAATCCGGCCAGGACCAACAGCAGCAAATCGCTCGTCAGTCGACCCGGTACGTATCCGCCGAGACCACCGGCGCCGATGCGCTCGATCGCTACGGCCGCTGGGATACCCTTCCCGATACCGAGCCGGTGTGGTTCCCGACCTCGGTGCCGGGCGATTGGGCGCCTTATCGCTTTGGCCATTGGGACTGGATCGAGCCATGGGGCTGGACCTGGGTCGACGACCAGCCTTGGGGCTTCGCGCCGTTTCATTATGGCCGTTGGGTCAATATCGACGGTCGTTGGGGATGGGTGCCGGGCGCCGTCCAGGCTCACCCGGTATATGCCCCGGCGCTGGTCGCGTTTGTCGACACGCCCGACGCGCCTGCGAGCGGCCCTGAGGGCGGACCCGATGTCGGCTGGTTTCCGCTGGGCCCCGGTGACGATTATGCGCCCTGGTATCAGGCGGGCGCCGATTACGTCGTGAGTGTAAACGCTCCGGAGCACGGGCAATTCCGCGATTTCGGCCCGCACGGCTATGGCGACCGCGGCCGCGAAACGTGGCGCGGCGAATATTTCAACCGGCGCTTTGCCACCGTGGTTACCCGCCAGGCCTTTGCCGACGCCCGCCGCATCGATCGCGCAACGATGCGCCGGATGGAACCGTCGAGGCTCGAGCATGCCGCCGTGATGCGCGGCGCGCCCCGCATCATGCCGGCCGCGATACGACGCTCTATGGGGCCGGCCGAATTGCGTGGCGAACCTCGCGGCGCGACGCCGGCGGCGATGGCCGGCGCGATGCGCGCGCGACCCGACGGCGGGGCCGGGCGCGAGCCGGGTGTGGCCGCGAGAGGCGGCCCGGCCGCCGCCGAGCGCCCCCGCGAA
>DATKHX010000393.1:0-3169 GCA_035510075.1 Allostellaceae bacterium | reverse complement strand
CGCCGACACAAGGCCGCTTTTTTGCCATGAAGCTCCTCGGGCGCGAGACGAACGAGAGCATCATGATGTTCGAGGAAACCGTGCCCGCCGGCACCGCGAGCCTCTTCCATCTGCACCGCGACAGCGACGAGGTCGCCTGGGTGCTCGCCGGCGAGTTCACCTTCAAGATCGGCGACGAGGTTGCCGCCGGCGGGCCCGGCACCTGCGCGTTCATGCCGCGCGCCGTCCCGCATGCCTGGAAGAACACCGGCAGCGAAACCGGCCGCGTCCTGTTTCTCTACACCCCGGCCGCCGCCGGCGGCTACATCGAGGCACTCTCGGAGCGCCGCCCAACCGACGACGTCGAACGCAACAGGCTCCTCGAGCGCTACCGCTGGGAGGTCGTCGGCCCAAACCCGCTTTGAGGTGGGCCTTTGCCCGTGAAACAGGGGAGAGGGATAGGGTGAGGGGCAAGCGCGGCAGGAGGCACCCCGCTGTCCCGCCTTTGCGGGCCGAGCGGGATGTCTTGGGGCTAAGCGTGGCATCGGCGTATCGCGACGCGTGCCCGTCATCCGGCCCGTCGTGTAGGATGAGCCGGTCGCGCACTGTGTCCGCGTGCGCCCGTAAGATGCATGGAGCTTCCAGAATGACCGACACGCCCGATTACACGCCGCCCAAGGTCTGGAGTTGGAACAGGCCGAGCGGCGGCAGGTTCGCGAACATCAACCGCCCGATCGCGGGCGCCACCCACGACAAGGAATTGCCGGTCGGCCGCCATCCCTTGCAGCTGTACTCGCTGGGGACGCCGAACGGCGTGAAGGTCACGATAATGCTCGAAGAGCTGCTGGCGCTCGGCCATCGCGGCGCCGAGTACGATGCCTGGCTGATCCGGATCGGCGAGGGTGATCAGTTCGGCAGCGGCTTTGTGGCGGTGAACCCGAACTCGAAGATCCCGGCGCTGATGGACCGCAGCGGCCCCAAACCGATCCGGGTGTTCGAGACCGGCGCGATCCTGATGTACCTCGCCGAAAAGTTCGGCGAGTTCCTGCCGACCGAAGCCGCGGCGCGCGCGGAATGCCTGTCGTGGCTGTTCTGGCAGATGGGCAGCACGCCCTACGTCGGAGGAGGCTTCGGCCATTTCTACGCCTACGCCCCGGTCAAAATCGAATACGCCATCGACCGGTTCGCGATGGAGACGAAGCGCCTGCTTGACGTGCTCGATCGCCGCCTCGCCGAAAGCAAATACGTCGCGGGTCCCGATTACACGATCGCCGACATCGCCATCTTCCCCTGGTATGGCGGGCTGGCGAAGTTCGGCCAATACGGGGCGGCCGAGTTCCTCGCGGTGCACGAGTATAAGAACGTCCAGCGCTGGGCCGACATGCTCCTCGAACGCTCCCCGGTGCGGCGCGGGCGCATGGTCAACCGTCTCTCCGGCGAGCCTTCGGAGCAGCTGCACGAACGCCACGACGCCAGCGATTTCGACACGAAGACGCAGGACAAGCTCGCCGCCGCGAGTTGAGCCAGGCGGAGGGCGGGTGAGCGAAGCGTAACCGCCGCGCAGGTAGCGTAGGGCGGGTGCAACCGGCCACGGCGCCCGCGGAACCGATAGCGGATTGTGCTGCGCTTCACCCACCCGACGGTTTGGCTTACAACGCCGGGAGCGCGCACGGGCTAGGAAGGGTAGACGATATGAGCGCAGCGGAAATGCCGGGAGACATGACCGACGGCTTTCACCTCGTGGTTGAGGCGCTGAAGCTGAACGGGGTCGACACGATCTTTGGGGTGGCGGGGATCCCGATCACCGATTTGCTGCGGTTGGCGCAGGCGGAAGGCATTCGCTACCTCGGCTTTCGCCACGAGCAGTCGGCCGGGAATGCGGCGGCGATCGCCGGGTATCTGACGCAGAAGCCGGGCATCTGCATGACCGTCTCGGCCCCCGGCTTTCTGAACGGGATGGTGGCGCTCGCCAACGCCACGACCAACTGTTTTCCAATGATCATGATCAGCGGGTCGAGCGACCGCGCGATCGTCGATCTCGAGCAGGGCGACTACGAGGAGATGGACCAGCTCGCCGCCGCCCGCCCCTATGCCAAGGCGGCCTACCGCGTCAACCGCCCGCAGGACATCGGCATCGGCATTGCGCGGGCGATCCGCGCCGCAGTCTCGGGGCGCCCGGGCGGCGTCTATCTCGATTTGACGGCCGAGGTGCTGGGCTCGGCACTCGACGTCGAGACGGCGCGGACGTCGCTGGTCGAGGTCGTCGACCCGGCGCCGCCGCAGCCCCCGGCGGCCGAAGCCATATCGCGCGCCATCGAATTGCTGGCCTCGGCGCGACGGCCGCTGGTGATCCTCGGCAAGGGGGCGGCTTATGCGCGGGCCGACCAGGAAATCCGGTCGTTTGTCGAAAAAACGGGTATTCCGTTCCTGCCGATGTCGATGGCGAAGGGCCTGTTGCCCGACGACCATCCGCAATCGGCGGCGGCCGCCCGCTCCTATGCCATCGGCCAGGCTGATGTCGTGATATTGGCCGGGGCGCGGTTGAACTGGCTGTTGTCTCACGGCCGGCCGCCCTTGTGGTCCGCTGGCACGCGGTTGGTGCAAATCGACATCTCGCCGACCGAGATCGACAGCAACCGGGCGATCGCCGCGCCGGTCGTCGGCGACATCAAGTCGGTGTTCGCGGCGTTCAATGCGGCGATGAGGCCGGGACAGGTCAAGCGCCAGGCGGCCTGGATCGACGAGATCGGCAAACGCAAGCAGCAGAATGTCGAGCGCATGGCGGCACGTCTGAACGCCGATCCGAGCCCGATGAATTTCTCCAGCGCGCTACGCGCCGTGCGCAACGCGCTCGCCACCCAGCCCGACGTCTACATCGTCAACGAGGGCGCGAACACGCTCGATTTCGGCCGCAACATCATCGACATGGACAAGCCGCGGCACCGGCTCGACAGCGGCACCTGGGGGGTGATGGGGATCGGCATGGGCTATGCCGTTGGTGCGGCCGCGGTGACCGGCAAGCCGGTGGTCGCGATCGAGGGCGACAGCGCCTTTGGCTTCAGCGCCATGGAGATCGAGACGATCTGCCGTTACGAATTGCCGGTGACGACGGTCGTCTTCAACAACAACGGGGTCTACCGCGGCGACCCGGCCGACAGGCCGTATTCCCCGACCGGCCTCTTCCGCGACG
>DATKHX010000392.1:0-2142 GCA_035510075.1 Allostellaceae bacterium | reverse complement strand
ATGCGCGCCGAGTTCGCGGTGCTGACCGGCATACCGGAAGATCGGCTGGGCTTTGACCGGTTCAATCCGTACCACGCTTTCGCGCGAGCGCCTCTCGCCTCGTTGGCGTCGCATTTGCGCGGCGAGGGTTATCGCACCCTGTGTCTGCATCCGTTCGACCGCAGCTTTTTCCGGCGTGATCTGACCTTGAAGGCGCTCGGGTTTGAAACTTTTCTTTGCCGCGACACGCTCGGCGGATCGCGCCGCCCGCCCTACCGCTCCGACCCCGAGCTTGCCCGGCAGATCATCAGCGTGCTCGACGCCGAAGGGCCGCGCACCTTCGTGTTTGTAATCACGATGGGCAATCACGGACCCTGGCAGGAGGCCGGGGAGGAGATCGACCCGGCGCTGCGCCGGCTTTTCAATCCGGCGGATCTACCGCAAGGCGGCCCGCTGCTGCGCTATCTCGACGGGCTCGCCCGTTCGGATCAGATGCTTGCCATCCTGTTGGACGAGCTGGGGCCGCGCCGGCGCGACGCGCTGTTCGGATTTTACGGCGACCATTTGCCGAGCCTGCCGCAGGCATTCGGCCATTTCGGCTTCGACGATTGGGCGAGCGACTACGTGCTGGTCGACGGTGCGGCACCCCGCCCGCGCCGGCTCGATTTGCCGGCCCATCTGTTGCCGTGGATGATTCTCGACCGGCTTCGCGAGCGGGGGGCTATCGAGCGACCGCATGCAACCGCGCTCGGCGCGGCTTGACACCATCCCTCGCCCGCGCAAAACATCCGGCGGCCCGCACCGAGGCCAGTGGTGCCCGCGAGGCGAATTCGAGGATGGATCTCAAAGGCCGCACCGCGATCGTCACCGGCGGCGCCTCCGGCATCGGGCGCGCGACCGCGCTGCTTTTGGCGCGCGAGGGTGCGAAAATATTTATCGGCGACATCGACGCGGAAGGCGGCCGGTCGGCAGCGGCCGAAGCTGCGGCCGCCGGGCTCCGGGTCGAGTTCTTGCCGTTGGACCTGACCAGCACGGCCGCGATCGACGATTTCGCCACCACCGTGCAGGAGCAAGTCGTGCGGGTCGACGGACTGGTCAACGCCGCCGGCTGGGACGCGATCCAGCCCTTTCTCGAAAACCCGCCGGGAATGTGGGACCGGCTGATCGCGGTCAATCTGATGGGCGCCATCCGATTGACGCGCGCGGTCCTGCCGCCGATGGTGATGGCGCGAGCCGGCAAGATCGTCAACATATCGAGCGACGCCGGGCGGGTCGGCAGCTTGGGCGAAACCGTCTACGCCGCCGCCAAGGGCGGGCTGATCGCCTTTACCAAGTCGCTGGCCCGTGAGATGGCGCGCTACGGCATCAACGTCAATTGCGTCTGCCCCGGCCCGACCGACACGCCCTTGTTCCAGCGCCAGCCGGAGCGGATGAAGGAGGCGCTGACCCGTGCCATCCCGTTCCGCCGCATCGCCCAGCCAATCGAAATCGCGCAAGCGGTTCTTTTTTTCCTTAGTGATCGCGCCAACTACATTACCGGCCAGGTGTTGAGCGTCAGCGGCGGGCTGACGATGGCCGATTGAACGAAAAGGAGGGAGTGAGAATGCAGCGGTATCGAGCGGCAAGCCTCGCCGTCGCATTGACAATCGCCTTCGCGGGGAGCGCTTTCGCTCAGGCGATGCCGACCAACAATCCACCGGCACAGGCGAACGTGCGCGAGAGCGAGCAGTATTCTGCCGCACTGCGCAGCAATCCGGCCTTCCGCAAAAAACGCGAGGCGATCGAATGCGGCCCGATCGCCGACCAGCAATTGCATGCCAACTGCATCGCCTCGTTTGAAGCCTATGCTTCGCCCGCAAAGGGCGGCCGCTGATAGCCCACGGAGGAAACCGACATGCCGAACCCCGCACCGGGATTTGCCGGCCGCCCCGATTACCGCGTCGACCTGGTGCCGGAAAGCCGGCGAGTGAGGGTCGTCTTCGGCGGCGTGACGATCGCCGACAGCACCGCAGCACTCCGCGTCGAAGAGACCGGCCACTCACCGGTCTACTATATCCCGGAAAAGGATGTGCGGCTCGGTTCGATGCATCGGACCGATCACCACTCGCGCTGCCCGTACAAGGGCGAAGCCTCGTACTGGACGATCGAGGTGCCGGACGGAGG
>DATKHX010000391.1:0-4333 GCA_035510075.1 Allostellaceae bacterium | reverse complement strand
GCGGGGCGCTCACGCCTCGTCGACGGGCTCGGCGCGCGCCCGCATCTCCTCGCGCGGGTGGTGGTTGCGCGAGATGTTCGGCGCCAAATCCTGCAATTCGATAAAGTTGTCGGCCTGGCGGCGCAAATCGTCCGACACCATCGGCGGCGACGAGCGCATCGTCGAGACGACCGACACCCGCACCCCGCGGCGCTGCACCGCCTCGACCAGCCGGCGGAAGTCGCCGTCGCCCGAGAACAGGATCGCGTGGTCGATGAACTGGGCCATTTCGAGCATGTCGATCGCCAGCTCGATATCCATGTTGCCCTTGATCCGGCGCCGCCCCATCGCGTCGGTGAATTCCTTGGTGGGCTTCGTCACCATCGAGTAGCCGTTGTAGTCGAGCCAGTCGACCAGCGGCCGAATCGGCGAGTATTCCTGGTCCTCGACCAGCGCGGTATAATAAAAAGCTCGGATCAACCGTCCTTTAGTGCTGAACAGGTCGAGCAACCGCTTGTAATCGATGTCGAAGGCGAGGCCGCGGGCGGCAGAATAGAGGTTGGCGCCATCGATGAATATGGCAATGCGCTCTTCAGGATAGAAAATCATTGGGGATAATGCTCCAAATAGGGATAAGTTAATAAAAGTGTCGTACAGCCCGCATGCCGGGTCAAGCCCAACCTACCCGCCACGCTGCGGCCCACCAACTTTCACAGGACTGAAACGTTCTTTGACCAACCCCGGCCACCGCCGCGCACCAACAGACGACCGCCTCGCCCGCGCGCTGTCGCGGGCGCTTGCGTTGTAATTACGCCGGAGTGCTGCCGCAGTGCTCGACTGCGTCGCTTCCGGCTTCCGGCACTGCTGTCCGGGAAAACGGCGTCTACTCTACGGGCAATATTTGGGTTCATATAAATCGACTTGAGGCTACCGCGCGCGGACTTGACCCGGGCCGCCGCGTTCCTTTGCTGGGGGGTCTCGGGTCGAGTGAGGTCAACCGGGCCAAAACGACCTGAACATTTGGCAGCAACCCCGTTGCGGTTTGTGCGCCGCGGGCGAATCTGCTAAGAGGCTGATATACCTACCTACGCCATGCCGGGTTAGCACAGTGGCAGTGCAGCGGTTTTGTAAACCGAAGGTCGGGGGTTCGAATCCCTCACCCGGCACCAACCGGTCATCAAGACGGCAAAATTGATCCCGAATTCCGTCTAAATCAGCCCGAGGTCGCGCAGGCTGAGATGGCGGTCGTGGCCGATCACGACATGGTCGTGCAATGCGACGCCGAGCGCGGCGGCGGCTTTCTTGATGTCCTGGGTGACCGCGATGTCGGCCTTGGAGGGCGTCGGGTCGCCCGAGGGGTGGTTGTGCACCAGGATCAGCGCCGAGGCGCCGAGCTCGAGCGCCCGCTTGACGACCTCGCGCGGGTAGACGGGCGTATGGTCGATGGTCCCCTTCTGCTGGCGCTCGTGCTTGATCAGCACGTTCTTGCGGTCGAGGAACAGGATGTGGAACTCCTCGATCTTGTTGTGCGCCACATGGGCGCTGCAATAATCGATCAGCTTGTCCCACGAGTTGACGACCGGGCGCTCCTCCAATTCCGTGCGCAGCAGCCGCAATGCCGCCTCGCGCGCCGCCTTGATCGCGGCGATCCCCGCGAGGTTGAGCCCCGCTTCGGCGAGTGCCTCGGGGTCCGCGCTCATCACCCTGCCAAAGCCGCCGAGCTTCGCCAGCACCGCCTTCGCCAGCGGCTTGACATCGCCGCGCTGGTAGGCGGCGAACAGCAGCATCTCGAGCAATTCGTAATCGGGAAGCGTTTCGGGGCCGGAGGCCATCATCCGCTCGCGCAGCCGCTGGCGGTGGCCGAAATAGTGCGGCCGCGCACCTCCTGCTTCAGAGAGCTCGTTTCTACCGTGCGCGACCGCGGCGTCGGGATAGGGGGCGGCACCGTCCCCCCCGTAAATCTCGCGGCACAGCGACGCGACGCGGTCGTGGTCGCCGAGGTCGAAGAGCCAGACATGTCTCAGGGCGTCCCAGCTTCCGCCGAGACCGCGCGCCCTGGACGGGAAGTCGGGGTGGTAGGGAGAGCTGACCGCGATGCGGCCGTCCCGTTCGACGATCGAAAAAGGCATTCCCAGAGCCGCGCCTTCAGCATGGCGATAACCGAGCCTGACACCGCGATCGTCAATCGGGCGTCATACGCCCAGAGGCGGTCGCGCATCGCGGCGGGGCCGTGGCGGGCCGTGGCGGCGAGCTACTCGGCGGCGGTCTTGGTCGGCTGCTCCACGGGGCCGGCGGTGGGCGCGAGGTCGAAGAGCCGCCGCTTGACGCCGTCGCGCAGCCGCTGGAAGACGACATAAAGCCCCGGGATCAGAAAGACCCCGAACACCGAGGCGGCGAGCATGCCGGAAAAAACGGCGGTCGCGACCGCGTGGCGGGTGGCGGCACCGGCGCCGCCGGCAATCAAGAGCGGCACGAGCCCGAGGATGAAGGCAAAGGAGGTCATCATCACCGCGCGGAACCGGGCCCGCGCCCCACTCAGCGCCGCTTCGGCGACGCCGAGCCCATCGCGCCGCGCCTGCATCGCGAACTCGACGATCAGGATCGCGTTCTTGGCGGCGAGTGCTATCAAGACGACGATGCCGATCTGGGCAAACACGTCGTTGGGCAGCCCGGTCAGCAACAGCCCGCCGAGGGCACCCGCCAGCCCGACCGTGATCGACACGATCACCGCCGCCGGCATCGCCCAGGATTCGTAGAGCCCGACCAGCACCAGATAGGCGAACAGCACGGCGAGCGCCAAGATGATCGTCGTCTGGCCGCCGGCGATCTTTTCCTGGTAGGCGGTGCCGCTCCACGAAAAGCCGAAGCCGGGCGGCAGGGTCGCTTTCGAGACCTCATCCATCGCCGTGAGCGCCTGACCCGAGGAATAATCGGGCGCGGGCTGCCCCTGGATCGCCACAGCGCGCAAATTGTTGAAGCGGTAGATGTAGCTCGGGCCGAGCACGTTCTCGACCGTGGCGAGCGAGCGGATCGGCACCAGCGCGCCGTTCGCCGCGCGGACATGCACCTCGAAGATGTCCTCAGGGTGCATGCGCTGTGCGGCCTCGGCTTGCAGGATCACCTGCCAGGTGCGGCCGAATTTGTTGAAGTCGTTGACGTAATAGCCGCCGAGCGTGGCCTGCAGCGCGGTGAAAATGCTGCCGACGCCGATCCCCAGGGTCTCGGCCCGCTCGCGGTCGATGTCGAGCCGGATCAGCGGCGTCGCAGCGCCATAGGTGGTGAAGACGCCGCTGAGCGCCGGGTTTGCGTTTGCCGCCTGCACCAGCCCGCGCGCGACCGCGGCCATCTCGCCCGCGGGGGCGCCGGCATAGGACTGCAACTGGTATTCGAACCCGGCGCCGGTGCCGAGGCCGACGATCGGCGGCAGGTTGAACGGCACCACGATCGCCGCCGGCAATTTCACGAAGTCCGCCCGCAGGCGGTCGAGCACGCCCCACACGCTTTGCGCCTTCGAGGTGCGGTCGGCGAACGGCGCCAGGGTCACGAAAAAAATCGCCTTGTTCGACTGCGCGATGCCGTCGAGCATGCTGTAGCCGACGATCGAGGTGACCGCCGCCACACCGGGCGTCGCCTTGGCGACGCGCTCGACCTCGGCCGCCACCTCGCCGGTGCGGTTGAGCGAGGCGCCTTCGGGCAACTGCGCCTCGATCAGCAAGGCGCCCTGATCCTCCTCGGGCAAAAAGCCCGAAGGAACGGCGCGGCCCAATCCCCAGATCAGCGCCACGGCAACCCCGACCAAGGCCACGGTCAGCAGGACCCGCGGCGCGAGCCGCCCGACGATGCCGACGTAGCCGCGCTGCACACGGTCGATGCCGCCTTGCATCGCGCGGACGAGCCCGCCGGGCGGTGCCCGGTGGCGCAACAGCAGCGAGCACAGCGCCGGCGACAGGGTCAGCGCGTTCAGCGCCGAGATCAGCATCGACACCGACACGGCGACCGCGAATTGCTGGTACAGCTTGCCGACGATCCCCGGGATAAAGGCGACCGGCACGAACACCGATAGGAGCACCAAGGTGATCGCGATGATCGGCCCGGTGATCTGGCTCATCGCCGCCTTGGTCGCATCGGCCGGCGACATCAGGGGATGCTCGGCCATCATGTGCTCGACCGCCTCGACGACGACGATCGCGTCGTCGACGACGATCCCGATCGCCAGCACCAGCGCCAACAGCGAGATCGTGTTGGCCGAGAAGCCGATCGCAAGCATCACCGCAAAGGTGCCGACCAGCGCCACCGGCACGGCGACGATCGGCACCAAGGTCGCGCGCAGCCGGCCGAGAAAGACGAACACCAC
>DATKHX010000390.1:0-16429 GCA_035510075.1 Allostellaceae bacterium | reverse complement strand
TCCTTGAGAAACGCGCCGAAGTGGGGATCAGACCTCTGATATCGCGCTGCATTGTCGGTGGGGTCCTCCCGGGTAACGATAATCGTATCGGACGTGCCTTCAATCCTGAAAATCGAAAGACGTTTGCTCAGATACAGATCGATTTCGATGAAGGTACTTGAAGTTTTCGAGACCTCTATAGCTCTCAGGATCGTCGCGATTACCTCTGTCTGCACATACGTCACACTCCAAAGCTGTTTATCAAACGATGCTTCTTGTCGGAAGCTCGCATATTTTTCACAGGTAACCTGATCACGAAAATCCAAAAGGATTATCTCTACCCGGATCGGAATGCGTTTGCGTGCAGCCGACGCAGCCAATAGCGGCAGGATCATAGCCCTAAAATGCCTGCCAGTGCGGACATAAATTCGGTATTCTGTAGCGTTGCTCGCAATCTCCTCAAGGGCGGCGCCGATATCAGTAGCGAGAAGTTGCGTGGCGGCTGCGATATCGAAAGAATCAGTGAAGAAATAGTAAAGATACAGCGCCGAAAACAACGCGAATGTCGCGCTGGCAACGATTCCCACAAGGAATGCAATTAGTATATTCCAGCCTCTTGTATCGGTAGTGAATAGGTATAGAACGAATACTAACACAAAGCACAATACGATAAGCAACGCAGAAATTACGATCAGAAATCGGCGCTGTGTTGGTGAACTTAAGATGCCGCCGATTGTCATGATGTCCTTGGACGAGCGGCTAGCAGGGCCAGCGTCACGTTTTCATTCTTGATCGCGACCATAAAAATCAGTTTGGCAGCCAGGCAGCGGCCCGGATTTCGCCGAATTCACGGGCGATCTTGCGCCAGGAGGCGCCGGCGTCCTCGGTGACGTAGACCTCGCCGAAGAGGGTGAACGCGACGATGCGGTCGGGGTCGGCGGGATGCGTGGCGAGGCCCCATAGGGTGGCGTTGGGTTGGGTCGGGAGCGGCAGGATCTCCCAGGTCTCGCCGGAATCCATGGTGCGGAGCACGTGCCCCTTTTCACCAGTCGTGGTCTCGCCGCACCCGGCGAACAGCACGCCGGGATCGTCGGCCTTGACCGTCATGCCGCGGGCATAGGGCAGCGGCCATTTCTCCCTGATGCCCAAGGGCTGCCAGGTCTCGCCCAGATCGTTGCTGACAAACATTTCGCGCGCGGTGCTGGCATAGAGGCGCTTGGGCTTGGTCGCCGCGATCGTCACGGCGTGAATGTCCGGATCGTACAAACCCCCATCAAGGTGCGTCCAGGTGTCCCCGCCGTCGAGGCTACGAAAGACGCCGTCGATTTCCACCCCTGCCCAGACCATACGATGGTCGTCGGGGTCGACGACGACGCCGGTCACGAAGGGCGTGCCGATCGAGCACTCTTGGGCGATGTCCACGGCCAGTTTCTCCCACCGCAGTCCGCCGTCCCGTGAACGATAGAGCCCAGCCGGGCGCGTCCCGGCAAAGAGAATATCGGGATCGACCGGGTCGATGGCGAGCGACCAGATCGTCGGCAGAGCCCCATCGGCGCCCCCATTGGCGCCCCCGAGGCGCTCCCACCGTGCTCCTCCATTGCGGCTGACGAACAAACCCGTATCGCCACCTGTGAGAACGGTGTGCGCCTCGGTGGGATGGGCGACCAACGCCTGTATGCGGCTGTTGAGCGGAAACGGGGCGCGATGCCGTATCCACGAGTTTCCGGCATCCGGGCTGTGCCATACGCCCCAGCCAGCCGTTCCCAGACAAATGCTGTAGTCCGCTGCCATACGCCGCCTCCCTTCGTCTCGGTCCCCGCGTCGCCGCAAACGGGAAACACTGTACTTTGCCTGACCCTGCCGCAGCAAAAGGATCTCGTGCTAGGCCTCGGGCGTCCGGCAGATCCAAGAGCTGATCGCCAAAGGCTGCCCGCGGCCGATCGCTCCTGGTATCTTGTTAGTGATAACTAGGTCATCACCAACACACCTATGGTAGAGCAGGGCGATGCCACATCCTCGTCACGACAAAGTGCTTTCCGAGAACCCAAAAACCCGGCCCGACGCCTAGCTTATGATCCGCCGCCGTGCGGCCGGGCCGGCATCACCGCGCCGATCGGCAATCACACCTTCCGCGCAACCCGGGATCACCGTCGAGTACTGGTCACGGCAGGTGCACCTGTGATCGGGAGGCATATTGCAGCGAAACCCTTTCGAAGACTCTCCAGATAGGCTTAAAACGTCTGCCAGCGCATCCGGCCGGCGGCGATGGGCGCTGCGGCCGCAACGTTGGAGGGGACTGCCATGCCATTCTTCCAAAAGGGCGACATTCGCATTCGCTACGAGGAGGCCGGCTCCGGCTTCCCGCTGCTGGTCACTCCCGGCGGCGGCCTCAATTCGCGCGTCAGCAACTGGCCGACCGCGGTTATCAACGCGATGGAAGAGTTCAAGAACGACTTTCGCTGCATCACCATGGACCAACGCAATGCCAATGGCGGCGAGTCGACGGGTCCGGTGCCGGTCGACAAGGCGTGGGACGCCTTCGCCGACGACCAGCTCGGGCTGATGGACCATCTTGGGATCCGCGAATTCTTTTACATGGGCTACTGCATCGGCGGCTGCTTCGCCGGGAAGCTGCTGCAACGGGCGCCCGAGCGCGTCGTGGCCGCGGTGTTCTGCCAGTCCGTCGGCCACCGGTCGGAAGACCCGGAGGTCATGGTGAGGCACAGCCACGAGAATTGGCTCGCCGATTTCCGCGCCCGCCGGCCCGAGGTCCCGATGGACACGATCGAGAAGTATTTCCACAGCTTGTGGCGGGTGCAACCCGATTTCCTCTACAGCGTGCCGCGCGAGTTCATCAAGAACTGCCGGACGCCGATCCTCGTCTTGCCGGACGACACGCCGTCGCATCCGCTGCAAACGTCGATCGACGTGGCGTCGCTGGCGCCCAACTCCGAGATCACCGTCTTCCCGTGGCGCCAACCCGAGGAGCTGAGGCAGCGCATGATCGCCCGCGTGCGCTCTTTCCTGAGGGCGCACCTCCCGATGCGCGCGGCCGCGCAGTAATCGACGACTTCCGTCAACCCCGCGAAGCCGGGTTCAAAGGGAACGCACAGTCGGTTTACCTGAAGCTCCGCTCGCGCGGGGATGACGAGGTGAATTGCGAAAGGGAGAAAAACCATGCCGTTCTATGAAAGAGGCCAAGTTCGCATCCATTACGAAGAGGCCGGCTCGGGCTTCCCGCTGCTCGTCATCCCCGGCGGCGGTCTGAACTCGACGGTTGCGGGGCTCGCGACGCACCCTTTCAACCCATTCGACGAGTTCAAGGGGGAGTTTCGCGTTATCGCGGCCGATCTGCGTAACGCCAAGGGCGGCCAGTCCTCCGGCCCGCTCGAGACCGATCGGCCGTGGGACGCCTATACCGACGACCATATCGGCCTGATGGATCACCTGGGCATCCGCGAGTTCATGGTGCTCGGCTTCTGCATCGGCGGCCCGTTCATCTGGAACCTGCTGAAGCGGGCCGGCGACCGCGTCGCCGCGGTGGTGCCTGCCCAGCCCAGCGGCTACCGCCCGGAGATGCCCGGCCTCTCCTACAACAACAACATGAAGGGCTGGGGCCCGGAGCTGTGCACCCGCCGGCCCGACATCACGATGGCGATGGTCGATACGTTTCTGAGCAACATGTACGGTGGTGCTCGCGCCGATTTTGTGTACACCGTGACGCGAGATTTCGTGCGCAACTGCCAGACGCCAATCCTGGTGCTGCCGGACGACGTTCCGGGGCACCCCTATGCTGTCGCGATGGAGACCGTGCATTTGGCACCCGACGCGCAGGTGAGCCTTTATCCGTGGAAGGACACTCCAGACAAGATTCCACTGGCGGTGCGCCACATCCGCACATTCCTGCGGGCGCATCGGCCCGTGGCAGGAGCGCGATCTATGGCAGCCGCCGCTCAATAGCGCCCGATACGCCGTTCCGGCCTCTCCGGGGGGCGGAATCGGCGAAGTTCCCGAACGTTTCCCGGCGAACCGGGAATTCCGCCGCCGGGCGGAACTAACGGATGAGGGCGTAGCTGAAGCAGTCCCGCGGGGCCGCGCCGAGGTTGGGGTGGACGAGCCAGCGCCGCAGGATGCCTTCGCAGGCGAGGCCGGATTTTTCCATGACCCGGGCCGAGGCGGGATTGTCGATGTCGCAGACCGCACCGATCCGCCAGACATCGTCCTGGCTCATCGCCCAACGGGCCGTCTCGGCCAAGGCCTCGGTCATCAGGCCGCGCCCCCAAAGCGGGCGAGCCAGCACATAGCCGCAATCGAGCCGATGCGGCTCGGGCCGGCGCAGCTCGAAGGCGCCGACCAGCCGGCCTTCGGCGCGCCCGATCAGCGCGTAGGTGCGCGCGCGCGTCGCCGGCGCCATCAGGCAGCGGTCGATATAGGATTCGGTCTCGGCGAGGCGGCGGTGCGGTCGCCAGCTCAGATAGCGCACCACCTCCAAGTCCTGCGCATAGCCGGCGAAGATCGCGAGCCCGTCGCCGCGCGCGATCGGCCGCATGATCAAGCGCTCGGTTTCGAACCGGTCGGGGAGCATGACGCCGGGTCGCCGCGCTGCGGTCGGGCGCCGGGTCAGATCTCGTAGTCGGGGAGGCTCTGGTCCATCTCCAGCGCCGGCACGGCACCCTGCGACCAGGCGACGATGCGCGCCGGCACGCCGGCGACCGTCGCCCGCGGCGGCACGTTGCTCAAGACGACGCTGCCGGCGCCGACCTTGGCCTCGCGACCGATCTCGACATTGCCCAAGACCTTGGCGCCGGCGCACAGCAGGACACCGTCGCGGACCTTGGGATGGCGGTCGCCGCGCTCCTTGCCGGTGCCGCCCAGGGTCACCTCGTGCAGGATCGACACGTCGTTGCCAATGACCGCGGTCTCGCCGACGACGAGGCCGGTCGCGTGGTCGATGAAAACGCCGCCGCCGATCGGCACTGCGGGGTGGATGTCGACGGCAAACACCTCGGACACCCGGCTCTGCAGAAAATGCGCGAGCTCGCGCCGGCCCCTGGACCACAGCCAATGGCCGATGCGGTGCCATTCGAGCGCGTGAAAGCCTTTGTAGTACAAAAACGGGGTCAGATAGCTTTCGGCTGCGGGGTCGCGGGTGCGGATGGCGACAAGGTCGGCAGCCACAGCGGCGAGGATCGCCGGATCCCCGGCGATCGCCGACTGGACAAGCTCGGCGAGCCGTTCGGCCGGCAGCGACGCATCGGCGAGCTTCTGCGCGAGCAGCGCGCCGAGCGCTGCGGCAAGACCGTCGTGACGGAGCACCGCGCGATCGATGAGCCCGTGCAGCATCGGCTCGCGCGCCGCCGCCCGGGTGGCCTCGGCGCGGAGCGCCGGCCACAGCGGGCTATCGACGAACGAAGCATGCTCTGGCCGCGACACGGCGACTGGCGGTACAGCAAAGCCGATTTCGTTCATGGGCCGATCGCTCCTTTGGTCGGAGCCTAGCATGGTGAACGAGCCGGGCGACAGCTAGCGCGCAGAAGCCCCATTCTTGACCCGCAAGCGCTTCGCGTCCGGTCTGGCGGATCAGCCCGCAGGATCGTGCAAACCCTCGCGCGCGGCGTTGCTGCGGAACCGTGGGGCGACCTCGGTCATAAAGAGGCGCAGGCTGTCGGCGGCGACTTCGTGCGGCAGCGGCCCGAGGCGGAAGGTGGCGATCAGGCCGCCGACTCCGAGATCGTCGATTTCGGCGATCGCTTCGGCGACGCGAGCCGGCGAGCCGCAAATGAAACCGTGCTCGACACCGGCGCGCGCGGAGGGCAGATCGCCCGCCGGCACCTCGATCCGCAGCCCGGTCTCGCGGTGGATGCGGGTGCGCATTTCCGCGCGGGACACGGCCATTGCGTCAAACGCCGGGATGCCGACGCGCTCGGCCTCGGCGTCGGTCTCGGCGACGAAGACGTTGCGCCACACCCAGCACTCGCCGAGGTTGCGGGCGATTTTTTCATGGTCGAAGCCGGCTTCGGCCATCGCTTCGAGGTAAAGCCCGAAGCGCCGCCGCGTCGTCACGGCCGATTGCACATTCATCAAGAACGGCCGGCCTTGGCGCGCCAATTCCAGCATCGAGGCTTCGCCCGAAGCGGCGCGGACGATCGCCGGATGCGGCTTTGTAAATGGGCGCGGGCGCAGCATCGGCACGTCCAGCTCCCAGAACCGGCCATGATGGCGGAATTCCCCCTCGGTCCAGGCCCGGACCATGATTTCCTCGGCCTCGTCGAGCCGTGCCTGCGCCTCGTGATGATCGATGCCAAAGCCCTGGTAGTCGTAGATGTTGTAGGAGGAGCCGCGGCCGAGCCCGGCGATCAACCGGCCCTTGGTGATGTGGTCGAGCACCGCGAGCTGCTCGGCGAGTCGGATCGGGTGGTGCAGCGCCATCTGCAATACCGCAAAGCCGAGCTTCGCGCGCCGAGTGGTGGTGGCGAGCGCCCCGGCAAAGCCGATCGGGTCGGCATAGGCGCAGATGCCGTCGAAATGGTGCTCGGCGAGCCAGATCACGTCGATGCCGAGCTCGTCCGACAGCCACGCCTCGCGCAAGGTCTCGTCAATGACGGCGCCGTCGCGCTCCGGATCGCGGCTGTCCGGAAACAGAAAATTGCCGAATTTCACGTCACCTCCAAACCGGGATCCGAGCTAGGCGACGCGAACTCACGCCTCGCGGTAGCCGCAATCGAGGATGCGGGCGGGGCCGTCGACCTCCGATTCCAGGACCCTGAGGCTCCATTCCCTCGGGCGGCCGCCACTTCGATGAAATTTCTGATTCACCTCCTCGATCGCCATTTCTTTGGCTTGTTGTGCGTTTTCGGCGATCAGGGTTGCGAAATAGATTTCCTCGCCCAGCGACCTCGTGCAGCTAAACCTATTCATCTGTCCGCCCTCGCAATGCGTAGCCGATCGTAATGGAAGGCGACGGCCCGATTCAACAACCGGAAGCCGTCCCTGGTTGCAAGCGCATGCCTAATACGGTCACTGCTGCCCCCAACTCCGGCCGACCGGACCGGAACCGGCTTCACACCAAGCGGCTTCACGTGTACCCTGAAGCGTTTGTCCCCTTACAGCGTCGGGCCAGTCATGCCGTTCCTTGCCGACCGTCTTGCTCGCGTCAAACCATCGCCGACGATGGCGATTACCGCCCTTGCGACCGAATTGAAGGCGGCCGGGCGCGACATCGTCAGCCTGTCGGTCGGCGAGCCCGATTTCGACACCCCGCCCAACATCCAGGAGGCGGCGATCGCGGCGATGCGGCGCGGCGAAACCCGCTACACCACCTTCGACGGGTCGATCGAGCTGAAGCGGGCGGTCGCCGGCAAGTTCAAGCGCGAAAACGGGCTCGATTACGAGACCTCGCAAATCACGATCAGCGCCGGCGGCAAGCAGGTGCTGTACAACGCGATGGTCGCGACGATCAACCCGGGCGATGAGGTCGTGATCCCGGCGCCGTTCTGGGTGTCGTACCCGGAAATGGTGCTGCTGTGCGACGGGACCCCGGTGCCGGTGCCGTGCCCGCAAAACAACGGCTTCAAATTGCGGCCCGAGGAGCTCGACGCGGCGATCACGCCCAAGACCAAATGGCTGATCCTGAACTCGCCCTCGAACCCGACCGGGGCCGCTTACAACGAGGCCGATCTGAAGGCCGTCGCCGAGGTTCTGCTGCATCACCCGCATGTCTGGGTCATGACCGACGACATGTACGAGCACCTCGTCTACGACGATTTTGAGTACCGGACGATCGCCCAGGTCGAGCCGCGCCTTTACGACCGCACGCTCACCGTCAACGGCGTCTCGAAAGCCTATTGCATGACCGGCTGGCGGATCGGCTACGGTGGCGGCCCCAAGGCCTTGATCAAGGCGATGGGGGCGATCCAGTCGAACTCGACCGCCAACCCGTGCTCGATCAGCCAGGCGGCCGCGGTCGAGGCGCTGAACGGGCCGCAGCACTTCATCCCGGTCCACAACGCGAAATTTCAGGAGCGCCGCGACCTCGTCGTCGACCTGTTGAACCGGGTGCCGGGCCTGTTCTGCCCGCGGCCAGAGGGGGCGTTCTACGTCTACCCGTCCTGCGCCGGGGTCATCGGCAAGCGCACCCCGGCCGGCCGGACGATCGCCAACGACGAGGATTTTGCCCGCTATCTATTGGAGGAGACCGGTGTCGCGGTGGTCCACGGCGAAGCTTTTGGACTGTCGCCGCATTTCCGCATCTCGTACGCGACCTCGGCCGAGGTGCTGCGCGACGCCTGCGCTCGCATCGAGCGCGCCTGCCGCGCGCTCCGCGGCTAGCCGGCCGCCGCGCCGCTGCCCAGAGCCGCGTCGGCCAGATTTCGATTGCGTTACGGCTGCCGGCCGCGCCAGATTGGCTTAGATAGTGGGCGCCACGGGGTGCTGACCAGCCCCGACGCCTGACAAAGATGGCTGGAGGCGCCCATGGCGAATACATCCGCAAACGGAACCGCGGCCCCGCGTTGTGCCGCGCTGATCGGCCCATATCTGTCGGGCAAGACGAGCCTGCTTGAAGCCCTGCTGTTTGCGAGCGGCGCCACGACCCGGCGCGGCAGCGTGCGCGACGGCAATTCGGTCGGTGACCATGCCCCGGAGGCGCGGGCCCGGCAGATGTCGACCGAGCTCAACGTCGCGACCGCGTCGTTTCTCGGCGATCCGTGGACGATCCTCGACTGCCCCGGCTCGGTCGAGCTCGTCTACGAGGCGCAGGGCGCGATGATGGCCGCCGACGTCGCGGTCGTCGTCGTCGAGCCCGAGGTCGAGCGCGCGCTGACGATCAGCCCGCTGCTGCGCTTTCTCGACCAGCACAAGATCCCGCACATGATCTTCATCAACAAGATGGACAACGCCAGCGCCCGGGTGCGGGACGTGCTGGCGGCATTGCAGTCAGTCTCGCAGCGGCCGCTCGTGCTGCGTCAGGTGCCGCTGCGCGGGGGTGAGGGCGAAGTCACCGGCTATGTCGATTTGGTCAGCGAGCGCGCCTATCGCTATCGCCCCGGCCAGGCATCGGATTTGATCCCGCTCCCCGACGGCTTTTGGGACCAGGAGCGGGAGACGCGCAGCGGGCTCATTGAAAAGCTCGCCGATTTCGACGATTCGCTCCTCGAAAAGCTGCTCGAAGAAATCGAGCCGTCAAAGGAGGAGATCTACCAGCATCTGACCCGCGCGATGAGCCGGGCGCAGCTGGTGCCGGTGTTTCTCGGCTCGGCGATGGCCGATCATGGCGTGAGGCGGCTGTGGAAGGCATTGCGCCATGAGACCCCGTCGCCGCAGGAAACCTTGGCTCGGCTCGGCGTCGCTGCCGAGGGCGAGCCGTTGGCGCACATCGTCAAGACCTATCACCTGCCGCATACCGGCAAATTGTCCCTGGCGCGGGTGTGGCGCGGCACGGTCAACGAGGGCATGGTGCTGAACGGCACCCGTGTCGCCGGCCTGTTGCGCGTGACCGGGGCGCAGCACGAAAAGCTCGCCTCGGCGCAAGCCGGCGAGGTCGTCGGCATGACGCGGATGGAGGATGTCGCGACCGGCGACGTGTTGACTCCATCGGGCAAGGCCGACCCGCTGCCGCGCCCCGAGCGGCCGCAGCCGGTGTTCGGCCTCGCAATCGCCTCCGAGCGGCGCGCCGACGACGTCAAATTAACCGGCGCCATCGGCAAGTTGGTCGAGGAGGACTCGACCTTCGAGCTCGACCAGAACGCCGACACCCAGGAGATGGTGCTGTGGGGGCAAGGCGATATCCATCTGCAGATCGCGATGGACCGGCTGCGCAACCGGCACAACCTCGCGGTCACTGGCCGGCCCGCGGCGGTGCCCTACAAAGAGACGATCCGGCGTGGGGCCCAGCAGCATTCGCGCTTCAAGCGGCAGAGCGGCGGGCACGGCCAGTTCGCCGACGTGACGATCGAGGTCAAGGCGCTGCCGCGCGGCTCGGGCTTCACCTTTACCGACAGCGTCGTCGGCGGGGCGATCCCGCGCAACTACATCCCGGCGGTCGAAGAAGGCGTGGTCGAGGCATTGCATCGCGGCCCGCTCGGCTTCCCGGTCGTCGATCTCGCGGTCACCCTGATCACCGGGCAGTTCCACGCCGTCGACAGTTCGGACCAGGCGTTCCATACCGCGGGCCGCCAGGGGGTCCAGGAAGCGCTGCCGAAATGCGAGCCGATTCTGCTCGAGCCGATCGATTCGGTCGAGATTTCGGTCCCCAACGCGTTCACCGCGCGGGTGCAGCGATTGGTGTCGGGCCGGCGCGGTCAGATCCTCGGCTATGACGCGAAGCCGGACTGGCCCGGCTGGGACGTGGTCAGCGCCCATATGCCGCAGAGCGAGCTGCACGACCTGATCGTCGAGCTGCGCTCGCTGACCCTCGGAGTCGGCAGCTTCGCGCATAGCTTCGACCACATGCAGGAATTGACCGGCCGGCCGGCGGAAAAGGTCATGGCGCAGCGCACCGCCGACGCGGCGCAGTAACCGCCGGTTTCATTGCGAACGGCACGCAGGCTCGCGAAACCGTGACTTGGCGCCGACAGCTGCCGCGCCCAATTCAGCGTGGTGACGAGGTGAGGTGCGGCGATGCCGGTCCGGCGCAATAGAGGATGGGAGCTTCGCGACAGCGCGGCAACGCCCGAAGCGGTGTTTCTGCGCCGCCGGACGCTGCTGAAGGCGATGGGCGTCGGATCGATGCTGGCGCCGGGCCTTGCGACAATGCTTGCGGCACCGACAGCCGCCGCTACGGACGAGCCGCAGGATCCGTCGGCCGGTCTCTACCCGGTCAAGCGCAACCCGCGCTATCCGCTCGACCGCCCGATCACCGACCCGAAATATTCCGAGAACTACAACAATTTCTATGAATTCGGCTCGGAGAAGTCGATCGCCGACGGTGCTCAGGCGTTGAAGATCCGGCCGTGGACGGTCAAGATCGACGGCATGGTCGAAAAGCCGGCCGAGATCGGCATCGACGATCTCTTAAAAAAGATGCCGCTCGAGGAGCGGCTCTATCGCCACCGCTGCGTCGAGGCGTGGTCGATGGCGGTGCCGTGGAGCGGCTTTCCGATGGCGGCACTCGTCGCCTTCGCCAAGCCCTTGGGCTCGGCGAAATACGTGCGGATGGAGACGTTTCTCGACACTGCCGAAGCGCCGGGACAAAAGCAGTTCTGGTATCCGTGGCCCTATGTCGAGGGCATCACGATCGCCGAGGCCGCCAACGAGCTCGCCTTTATGGTCATCGGCATGTACGGCAAGCCCGTGCCGAAGCAGGACGGCGCGCCGTTGCGTCTGGTGCTGCCGTGGAAATACGGCTTCAAGTCGATCAAGTCGCTCGTGCGGGTCTCGTTCACCGACCAGCAGCCGGTGTCGTTCTGGCAAACCGTCCAGGGCGACGAATACGGCTTTTGGGCGAATGTGAACCCTGAAGTGCCGCATCCGCGCTGGAGCCAGGCGACCGAACGCGTGCTCGGCACCGACGAGCGGGTGCCGACGTTGAAATGGAACGGCTACGGCGCGTTCGTCGCCCACCTCTACGACGGGCTGCAAGGCGAAAAGCTGTTCTTCTGAGCCACGTCACCGACTGAGGCCGCCGCGCGCAGCCTCTGCGAGGTTGCCTGGTGCTGAGGTTAGAATAGGATAGCCGTCGCCCGCGGCGACAAATCGCTGCCGCCTGATGTGTCCGACGATCCTTTCACCCAGCCCTGCTAATGGGTCCAGTAGCCGCCTCACGGCAGAAGCCCGAGGCGGTCGAGTGCTGCGGGCAAATCGCCAAAATGGTCGAGTAGCGCGTCAGAGGCGAGCGACGCCGGGTCGACACGGGCGTAGCCGTAGCGCATCAGCACCAGCGGGACACCGGCGGCATGGGCAGCGGCGGCGTCATTTTCGTTGTCGCCGATCATCACCGCCGCCTCGACGCACGCGCCCAATGCGCCGATCAAGCCAAGCAGGTGTCCTGAGTCGGGCTTCTTGACCGCAAAGCGGTCGCCGCCGGCGATCCCGTCGAACAGCGAAAGCAGGCCGAGGCCTTCGAGCACGGTGCCGGTCGCGTGCTGCGGCTTGTTGGTGCAGATCGCGGTGCGATAGCCACGCCGGCGCAATGCCGCCAGGGTCTCTGGCACCCCCGGATAAGGCCGCGTCAGCCGCACCGCGTCGGCTTCGTAAAGCTGCAGAAAGCGCGGCAACGCACTCGTCGCGGCGGCGGGATCGATGCCGCTCGCCGCGAGCGCGCGGGCGACCAGCGCCGGGGCGCCGTCGCCGATCATGCCTCTGACCTGCCGCAACGACAACGGCGCGCGCCCGCGCTCGCGCAGCAATTCGTTTAACGCGGCACGCAGGTCGGGCGCGCTGTCGATCAGCGTCCCGTCGAGATCGAAGACGAGGAGAAATTCTCCCATACGGCAAAATCTGCGCCGTTGTGCTAGACTGCGCAACCGCCTCGCGCGGATCCGGCGATTATCGTGGACTGCGGCGCTGGAAGAGAAAGCACCGAATGGCTGATAGCTTCTCGATTTGCGTCGCCTTCACCCTGAACTCAGAAGGCGGATACGTCAACAATCCTGCCGACCCGGGTGGAGCGACAAATCTTGGGATTACCCTGACAACCTATCGGGAATGGGCCGACGATCCGGCACTCGGCCCGCGCCAGCTGCGCGGCATCGCCAAAACCACCGCGGAGGCTATCTATCGGTCGCGTTATTGGAATCCGTTGCGCGCCGACGACCTGCCCGCTGGGGTTGATCTCAGCGTCTTCGACATGGGCGTCAACGCCGGGATCTGGCGCTCGGCGCGGCTGCTGCAGCGGGCGGTCGGATTTGCCGGGTCGGATGTGGACGGGAGCATCGGGCCAAAGACATTGGCGGCGACGGCGCGCTGGTCCGCTCGATCGCTGATCGACGAATTGGCCGAACGGCAGGCCGACTTTTACCGGGCGCTGGCGAATTTCACGGTATTCGGCGATGGCTGGCTCGCCCGCACGCACGCGCGACAACGGGCGGCGCTCGCGATGCTCGACGAGCCCGAAGGAATGAATGTCTGAAGCCCGCTTTTCGCAGCGGCGCAATGGCTGGGGCCGGTGAACGCCGCGAAGGGTTCGCGCGAATTAGGTGCGGCGGGTGCCGTAGCGGCGACGGCCACGGCGGCAACCCCGTAGGTTGTCATGCTACACTTTGTAATAATCTGTGTGTTGTAAAACAGGCCGCCGCGACGCAACAGTGACGCGGCGCCGTTTTGCCTTTTCACGAGCCGTCGATGAGCAGACCCGCTTTCGCCGCCATCATTCTCGCCGCCGGCAGCGGCACGCGCATGAACTCCGCGATCCCGAAGGTCTTGCACCCGCTCGCCGGCCGGCCGATGATCGCGCACCTGCTGGAAGCGCTGAAGCCGCTGGCGCCGGCGGCGACGGTCGTGGTGATCGGGCCGCGGATGGAGGCGGTCACGCGCCTCGTCGCGCCGGCCGATAGCGTGGTTCAGGACCCGCCGCTCGGCACCGGGGATGGCGTCCGCATCGGCCTCGATGCGCTCGCCGGCCGGCTCGCGCCACAAGGCGACATCGACGATGTGCTGGTGCTCTACGGCGACACGCCGCTGTTGCGCAGTGAGACCTTGGCGCGGCTGTTGGAGGAGCAAAAACGGCTGCCGGCCGCCATCCTTTTAGCTGGCATGCGGCCTGCCGATCCCGGCCCCTATGGCCGGCTCGTCTCCGCGCCGGACGGGGCGATCTTGCGGATCGTCGAAGGTGCCGACGCCGGCCCCGAGGAACGCGCCATCGGGCTCGTTTGGGGAGGCTTGATGCTGATCCAAGCGGGTTGTCTGCCCGGATTGGTCGCCGCGCTGGACCGCAACAACGCGCAAAGTGAATTCTACCTGACCGCTATCGTCGGGCTCGCGGCCAACCAAGGGCTTCGTTGCCGCATGGTCGAATTGCCGGGCGAGGAACTGATCGGCATCAACACCCGCGCCGAGCTGGCCGAAGCGGAGGCGCTGATGCAGCACCGGCTCCGCCGCGCCGTGATCGCTGGCGGCACGACATTGGTGGCGCCGGAGACCGTGTTCCTCAGCGCGGATACTCTGCTCGGCCGCGATGTCGTCGTCGAGCCTAACGTCGTCTTCGGACCGGGCGTCGCAATCGGCGCGGGCGCGCGCATCCGCTCTTTCAGCCACATCGAAGGTGCGGTCGTCGGCGCCGGCGCGATCGTCGGTCCGTTCGCCCGGCTGCGGCCGGGTGCGATGCTCGAAGAGGACGTGCATGTCGGCAATTTCGTCGAGATCAAGGAGGCTCGCCTGGGACCAGGCGCCAAGGCCAATCATCTCTCCTATATCGGCGACAGCACCGTCGGGGCCGGGGCCAATATCGGCGCCGGCACCATCACCTGCAATTATGACGGTGTTAACAAGTGGCGCACCACAATCGGCGAGCGCGCCTTTATCGGCTCGAACACGGCACTCGTGGCGCCGGTCGAAATCGGCGCCGGCGCCATCGTCGCGGCCGGCAGCGTCGTCACCCATGACGTGCCGCCCGACGCGTTGACCCTGGCGCGCGGGCAGCAGGTCGACAAGCCCGGCCGGGCGGCGGAGATCCGGTCCCGCTTGAGGAGAAAAAACTGATGTGCGGCATCATCGGCATCATCGCCAAGGATACGGTGGCACCGAGGCTGATCGAGGGGCTGCGGCGGCTCGAATATCGCGGCTATGATTCGGCGGGGATCGCGACCCTGGTCGATGGCCACATCGAACGCCGGCGGGCCGAGGGCAAGCTCGCCAACCTCGCCCGGCGGCTCGAGCAGCATCCGGTGCAAGGTGCGATCGGCATCGGTCACACGCGCTGGGCGACGCACGGGCTGCCGACAGAGACCAACGCCCATCCGATCGCGACCGAACGCGTCGCCGTGGTCCATAACGGCATCATCGAGAATTTTCAGGCGCTGCGCGCCGAGTTGACGAGTCGCGGCTATGTCTTTCAGACCGAGACCGACACTGAGGCGGTGGCGATCCTCGCGACCTTTTTCCTCGACGAGGGTGCATCGCCGCAGGATGCGGTGGCCCAGACCCTGGGATGCCTCGAAGGCGCGTTTGCGCTCGCCTTCCTGTTCGCCGGCGAGCACGATTTGTTGATCGGCGCCCGCCGCGGCAGCCCGCTCGCGATCGGCTACGGCGACGGCGAGATGTTCCTGGGTTCGGACGCGCTGGCGCTGGCGCCGCAGACCCGCCGCATCACCTATCTCGACGAAGGCGACTGGGCGGTCGTGACCTCGTCCAAAGTCACGATCTTCGATGCCGAGAACGCCGAGGTCGAACGGCCGATCCGCGAATCCGCGGCCTCCGGGGCACTAATCGGCAAGGGCAACTACCGCCATTTCATGCAAAAGGAGATCTTCGAGCAGCCGGCGGTCATCGGCGACACGATCAACGCACTCGTCAACCCGGCGACCCGCACCGTCCATCTGCCGGACTTGCCGTTTGCGCTCGATAAGATCGAGCGGGTCACGATCATCGCTTGCGGCACCTCGTGGCATACCGCGCTGGTCGCCAAGTACTGGCTCGAATCCGTAGCACGGATCGCGGTCGAGGTCGACATCGCCTCGGAGTTCCGCTACCGCGCGCCGGCGATGCCGCGCGGCGGTGCCGCGATCTTCATCTCACAATCGGGAGAGACCGCCGACACCTTGGCGGCATTGCGCTATGCCCGAGCCCAGGCGCAGCACATCATCGCCGTCGTCAACCAGCCGGAAAGCTCGATCGCTCGCGAAGCCGACGCCGTGTTGCCGACCCTGGCGGGGCCTGAGATCGGCGTTGCCTCGACCAAGGCGTTCACGACCCAGCTCGCGGTATTGGCCGCGCTGACCGTGGCGATGGCGCGGGCGCGGGGTGCGATCACCCACGAGCGCGAGGCCGAGCTTGTCGGCCATCTGACCGAGATCCCGTCTCGCGCGAGCGAGGTCTTGAACCACGACGAGCGGCTGCGCGAGATCGCGCAAACCATCGCCGAGGCGCGCGACGTGCTCTATCTCGGCCGCGGCAGCGCCTTTCCATTGGCGCTCGAAGGGGCGCTGAAGCTCAAGGAAATTTCCTACATCCACGCCGAAGGCTACGCCGCCGGCGAGATGAAGCACGGGCCGATTGCGCTGATCGACGAGAGCGTGCCGGTCATTGTATTGGCGCCGAACGACGCCCTCTTCGAAAAGACGCTCGGCAATGTCGAGGAGGTCATGGCGCGCGGCGGCCGCGTCGTCATGATCTCGGATACGGCCGGGATCGCCCGGCTCGACGGCCGCTGCAGCTTCGGCATCGCGGTGCCGGATTGCGATCCGTTTGTCGCGCCGCTGCTCTACGCGATCCCGATCCAGCTCCTCGCCTACCACACCGCCGTCATCAAAGGCACCGACGTCGACCAGCCCCGCAACCTCGCAAAAAGCGTGACGGT
>DATKHX010000389.1:0-2146 GCA_035510075.1 Allostellaceae bacterium | reverse complement strand
CAGGCGTGGCCGGCGACGACTCGCCACAAGGAAGCCGAGGGCTCCTCCTATTACCGGCACTTCTACATGGGGCTATTGCGCGAGGACGGCACGCCGAAGCGCGCAGCGCAATGCTTCGCAGAATTCGCGCCTGAGCTCGGCATCTGCCAATGGTTCCATTATGAGGACCATCGGCTCGAAGATGCCGCCCTTTGGATGAAGCGCCTCGGCGTGCGGCATCTGCGCACCGGCCTCAGCTGGGCCGACAGCTTCCGGCCCAATGCCGAGGCATGGTTCGACCGCCAGATGCGGGCGCTGGAGCCGTTTGAAGTCACCCTGACCTTCTGCTTTACGCCGGAGCATTGCGGGTTGGCTCCGCACCACACAAGCCCGCCGCGATCGGACGAGGAATTCGCCGAGTTCTGCGTGCGCATGGTCAGACGATATTGCGGCGCGGGTGCAGGTTTTTCGCCGAACCCGACCTTCGCGGCACCGTTTTCGCGGTGATGCAGGCCGAGCCGGGGCGGCGCGGTCGGCCTGCGCGTGCTGCGCAACGGCACTCGCGACCTGGACCCGTGGCACGGCACCAGTTTTCTGCTCAGGGGTCCGCCTCGCCGCGGATAAAGGCTTCGGTGCGGGCGCGGGCCTCGTAATCGGTGAACTGCTCGGGCGGGCTCTTCATGAAATAGCTCGCGGGTCCCAAAAGGGAGCCGCCGATGCCGCGATCGAGCGCCAGCTTGGCGCAGCGGATCGCGTCGATCACCACACCCGCGGAATTCGGCGAGTCCCAGACTTCGAGCTTGAGCTCGCAATTGAGCGGCAGATTGCCGAAGGTCGTGCCTTCGATGCGGATGTAGCACCATTTCCGGTCGGTCAGCCACGGCACGTAGTCGCTGGGGCCGACATGGGCATTATCGTCGGACAGCTTGTCGTCGAGTTGGCTGACCACGGCATCGGTCTTTGACCGCTTTTTCGACTGCAGCCGCTCGCGCTCGAGCATGTTCTGGAAGTCGCTGTTGCCGCCGAAATTGAGCTGGTAGGTGCGGTCGACCCGCACCCCGCGTTCGCGGAACAGATTGGCCAGCACGCGATGCACAATCGTTGCGCCGACCTGGCTTTTGACGTCGTCCCCGATCAGCGGCAGCCCGTGTTCGCGGAACCGCTCGCGCCAACGCGCATCCTTGGCAATGAAGACGGGGATGCAGTTGACAAAGCCGCACCCGGCGCGCAGCGCCTCTTCGGCATACCAGCGGGCCGCCTTTTCGGAGCCGACCGGCAGATACGAGACGACGATCTCGGCGCCGGTTTTGCGCAGGGTCGCGGCGACGTCGTCGACCTGTTCGGGCGACTCGATCACGGTTTCGCGCAGATAGCGCCCGATGCCGTCGTGAGTGGGGCCGCGCCTGACTTCCACACCGGTGGGCCGGACCGCGGCGAAGCGTTCGGTGTTGTTGGGCGGGGCGGCGATGGCCTCCGACAGGTCCCGCCCGACCTTGCCCTTGGCGACATCGAAGGCGGCAACGAAATCGATATCCCCGACATGGTAGCCGCCGAGATCGAGGTGCATGATCCCGGGGATGGCACGGGTGCCGGTCGCGTTGCGGTAGAATTCGACGCCCTGTACAAGCGATGAGGCGCAGTTCCCGATCCCGACCAGCGCAACCCTGATTTTCGCCAAGAGAGCCTCCGCGGCCGCGAGCCGCCCGGTGAACCTGGAGGCGAACAGCGCAATGGCTCTAAAAGTTCAGCATCGGAGCGGTTTTTCGCGCGAACGAATCCGGTGTCGGACGGGTTCCATTCGCGCAGGGCTGTCCGGGGAAAACCAATCGGGTGAAGCGACAATGCGGCGCTGCAGGACGTGCTGGGAAAAAAGTGGTGACGCCCGCTGCCCGACGGGAGGCGGTGAGATATCTGCGCCAGGCCTTCCAGATGAATGAGCGGCGGGCGGGCCGGGTGATCGGGACCGACCGCACCAGCGTGCGCTACGCCAAGCTCGGCCTCATTCCAAGCTCGGCTGGATGACGCCTGCGGCCTACGCCAGGTCGATCGGCGGCGAGCCGGGCCGGGGCGCTGCGCTACGCCAAGGCGCCGCGCCCCGGCCTCTTGCCACCCATCACACACAAGGCTCAAATCAACCCCGGACTCTCGTCATTCCTGGATGAGAAAT
>DATKHX010000388.1:0-4472 GCA_035510075.1 Allostellaceae bacterium | reverse complement strand
AGGGACGCGGCAAGCTCCTCGCCCGCGAGCGCATCCGCACATTGCTCGATCCGGGGTCGCCGTTTCTCGAATTGTCGGCCTTCGCCGCGTTTCAGATGTACGACGGCGCGGTGCCGGCCGCCGGCATCGTCACCGGCATCGGCCGCATTGCCGGGCGGGAGTGCGTCGTCGTCGCCAATGATGCGACGGTCAAGGGCGGGACATATTTCCCGATGACCGTCAAAAAGCACCTGCGGGCGCAGGAGATCGCCGGCGAGAACCGGTTGCCGTGCCTGTACCTGGTCGATTCGGGGGGTGCGTTTCTGCCGGCGCAGGACGAGGTGTTTCCCGACCGCGAGCATTTCGGCCGGATCTTTTACAATCAGGCGCAATTGTCCGCGGCGGGGGTGCCGCAGGTGGCGCTGGTCATGGGCTCGTGCACCGCCGGCGGCGCCTATGTGCCGGCGATGGCCGACGAGTCGGTCATCGTCAAGGGCGAGGGGACGATCTTTCTGGGCGGCCCGCCGTTGGTGCGGGCGGCGACCGGCGAAATCGTCAACGCCGAGGAGCTGGGCGGCGCCGAGGTGCACAGCCGCGTCTCGGGCGTCACTGACCATTTCGCGCTCGACGACCGGCATGCGCTCGGGTTGGCACGGCGCATCGTCGGCAATCTGAACCGGCGGAAAAAAGTCGGGCTCGAATTGCGGGCGCCGGCCCCGCCGCGCTGCCCGGCCGAGGAATTATACGGGGTGATCCCGCCCGACACGCGCCATCCCTATGATGTGCGCGAGATCGTCGCGCGGCTCGTCGACGGCAGCGAGTTCGACGAGTTCAAGCGGCTCTACGGCCAGACCCTGGTGTGCGGCTTTGCCCATATCTGGGGCTATCCGGTGGCGATCCTCGCCAATAACGGCATCCTCTTTTCCGAGAGCGCCTTGAAGGCCGCGCATTTTATCGAATTGGCGGCGCAGCGCGGCATCCCGCTCGTCTTTCTGCAGAACATCACCGGGTTTATGGTCGGGCGTAAATACGAGGCGGGCGGCATCGCCAAGGACGGCGCCAAGATGGTGACGGCGGTCGCGACCGCCCAAGTGCCGAAATTCACCGTGATCATTGGCGGCAGCTTTGGCGCCGGCAATTACGGGATGAGCGGGCGCGCCTACGGGCCGCGGTTTTTGTGGATGTGGCCGAACGCGCGGATTTCGGTCATGGGCGGCGAGCAGGCCGCGTCGGTCTTGGCGCAGATCCGCCGCGATGCGCTGGACGCTCGCGGCGACACGTGGGGCGAGGCCGCGGAGGAGGAATTCAAGGCGCCGATCCGCGCCCAGTACGAGACCCAGGGCCACCCCTACTACGCAAGCGCCCGGCTGTGGGACGACGGGGTGATCGACCCGGCCGACACGCGAATGGTGCTGGCATTGGCGATCTCGGCGAGCCTCAACGCGCCGGTCGCGCGGTTTGACGAGGGGGTCGGCGGGCGCCGGTTCGGCGTCTTCCGAATGTGAGCATGTTTTCGAAGCTGCTGATCGCCAATCGCGGCGAAATCGCCTGCCGCATCATCCGCACCGCGCGGCGGATGGGGATCGCCGCGGTCGCGGTCTATTCGGAGGCCGACTGTGGGGCGTTGCATGTGGCGCTCGCCGACGAGGCGCGGCCGATTGGCCCGGCGGCGGCGCGCGACAGCTATCTCAACATCGAGGCGATCGTCGAGGCGGCGCTGGCGAGCGGGGCTGAGGCGGTGCATCCGGGCTACGGGTTTTTGTCGGAGAACGCCGATTTCGCCGACGCCTGCGAGCAGGCCGGGTTGGTGTTTGTCGGGCCGCCGCCGGCAGCGATTCGGGCGATGGGCTCGAAGGCGGCGGCAAAGGCGATGATGGCGCGTGCCGGGGTGCCGGTGGTGCCGGGCTACCATGGCGATGACCAGGATCCCGACCGCCTCGCCGACGAAGCGCGGCATATCGGCTTTCCGGTGCTGGTCAAGGCCTCGGCCGGCGGCGGCGGGCGCGGCATGCGGGTCGTCGGCGACGGGGCGGAGTTCGGCGCGGCGCTCGCGGCGGCTCGGCGCGAGGCGGCGGGTGCGTTTGGCGACGACCGGGTATTAATCGAGAAATATCTCGAACGGCCGCGCCATATCGAGGTGCAGGTGTTCGCCGACCGGCACGGCAACACGGTCCACATTTTTGATCGCGACTGCTCGATCCAGCGGCGCCATCAGAAGGTGATCGAGGAGGCCCCCGCCCCCGGGCTCGGCGACGAGCAGCGGCGGGCGATGGGCAAGGCTGCGGTCGCGGCGGCGCGCGCGGCCGGCTATGTCGGCGCCGGCACGATCGAGTTCATTGCCCCCGCCGACGCACCCGACAAATTCTATTTTATCGAGATGAACACGCGGCTTCAGGTCGAGCATGCGGTGACCGAGACGGTGACCGGGCTCGATCTCGTCGAATGGCAGTTGCGGGTGGCGGCCGGCGAGGTGTTGCCTTGGCACCAGCACGAGCTCGCGCGGCGCGGCCACGCGATCGAGGCGCGGCTCTATGCCGAAGACCCGGAGCGCGACTTCCTGCCGCAAACCGGGACATTGCACCGGCTGCAGCTGCCGGCGGCGGAACTCGCCCGGGTCGACACCGGGGTGCGGCAAGGCGATGCGGTTACACCATTCTACGACCCGATGATCGCCAAGATCATTGCCTGGGGCGAGGACCGCCCGGCCGCGGTCGGACGGTTGCGGCGGGCGCTCGCCGAGACCGCGATCCTCGGGCTGCGCACCAATCTCGGTTTTCTGGCGCGGGTCGCGGCTCATCCCGATTTTGCCGCGGGTGCGGTCGACACCGGGTTTATCGAGCGCCACCGGCAGGCGCTACTGCCCCAGCAGGGGCCGGCGCCCGACACAGCGCTCGCCGCTGCGGTCCTGAGCCGGCTATTCGCTCGCGCGGACGCGGTGCGGGCCAAAGCGGTGCTGACGGGCGACCCGTTTTCCCCATGGGCGCAGGGCGACGGTTGGCGGCTCGGCGCCGCGAGCCGGCAGGACGTCGTGCTGGGCGACGGCGCCGAGGAGCGGCGGGTGGCGGCCATGGCGCGCGGAGCCGGATGGTTGATGCGTCTTGGCAATCGCGACATTGCGGTCGGCGGCGAGGTGCATCCGGACGGCTCGCTGGCTGTGACGCTCGACGGCGTCAGACGGCGGGTGCGGGTGCTCGACCACGACTGCGAGACTGCGGTCTTCATCGACGGGGAGAGCTGGCGGCTCGATGAAGTCGACCCGCTGGCGCCTGATGCCGGCGCGGATCCGACGGCCGGAAAATTGACCGCCCCGATGCCGGGGCGGGTGACGCGGCTATTGGTCGAGGCCGGGGCCAAGGTCCGGCGCGGCGAGCCGTTGATGGTCATCGAGGCGATGAAGATGGAGCATACGATCACCGCCCCCGCCGCCGGCGTCGTGGCGGCGGTGCGGTTTGCCGCCGGCGAGCTGGTCGAGGAGGGCGCGGAGCTGATCGCGCTCGCCGCACCCGAAGCCGGCGGCACCTGAGTGGATGCCGTGCCGATGCCGCTGCATTTGTTGAAGCTCGCGGTCGGCGTCGACGACATCGACCATCTGCGGCGGTTGCGGGCGATCCGCGCCGCGGAGCGCGGCGGCGACTGGGTCTACACCCGCAACCGCCCGCGGCGTGCGGCGGACGTGCTCGACGGCGGCTCGATTTATTGGGTCGTCCGCGGGCAGATCCGGGTGCGGCAGCGGGTGACCGGCTTTCGCAGCGAACGCGACGCGGACGGCCGCCGCTATTGCTTGATAGAGGTCGATCCAGGGCTGGTGCCGACCCTGTCGCGGTCGTGCCGCGCATTTCAGGGCTGGCGCTATCTGCCGGCCGAGGTCGCCCCGCCCGACCGCCTCGTGGCCGGCGAAGAGCCGCCGCCGGAACGAATGCTGGCCGAGCTGCGGGCGCTTGGCTTGATATGATGGGGTCATAAATCTTTTGTTGCGGGTTGCTCTCGACATCGGGCCCGGCGGTTCCCACGTTTGCCGTCCGTCGCGGTGATCCTGTGCCGCCGAGCCACGTCCGGCGCCGTTGTGAAACGGGGGTTGACTTGGGTTGCGGCGGGGGGTTATAAGCGCGGCCCCGTTGCGGTCGCAAGGCCGGGTCGCAAGGCCGGGCCGCAAGGCCGCGGGAGCTGCGGTTGGGCGCTGCCCGGCCGGGGTGTGTTGATTGAGATTGTGAGCGATGGGAAGGGATGCGCGGACGGCGGTCGACCAGCGAAGGCTGGAGGGCTGCCGAGGGTTCGCGCATTTGTCTGCGAACGTTTGGTGGCCCTTGTTGAGGGGCCGGCCGCGCCGGCGAGCGCCGGATGAGGTTGGCCCTGGGATGAACTTGAGAGTTTGATCCTGGCTCAGAACGAACGCTGGCGGCATGCCTAACACATGCAAGTCGAACGCGTGGTCGGGCTTCGGCTCGGCCATGAGTGGCGCACGGGTGAGTAGCGCGTGGGAACCTGCCCTGTTG
>DATKHX010000387.1:0-2521 GCA_035510075.1 Allostellaceae bacterium | reverse complement strand
GCGCGCGATCGGGGAGGCGGCGACCCGAACCCAGTCGACCGACCCCGCCGCGATTTCCTCGTTTATGCGCAGCAACCGGTTCGAGCTTGCCGCCTACAAGGGCGCTCGGCTCAGCTTCCGCTCTTGGGACGGCCAATTGCGACAGCCGGTCTTGCTCGCCGACGCTCGCTCGCTCGTGTCGGTGTCGCCGCAACCGGGGTTTCTGCACCAATTTTCCGAGCTCGACACGCTCGGCGTCGATAAGCCCGAAACCAAATGCGCAATGCAATGATCGCGCTTCGGGCGGCGGTGCTGGCGGAGGCGCTTTTCCTTACGGCGCCGATCGCGGCGGCCGACACGATCTACGTGTCGAACGAAAAGGACAACACGATTACCGTCGTCGACGGCAACACCCTCGAACCGGTCAAGACCATCGCTGTGGGCCAGCGCCCACGTGGCATTCTTTTGTCGAAAGACGCGAAGTCTCTCTATATCTGCGCCAGCGACAGCGATCACATCGAGGTGCTCGACCTCGCCGCGGAAAAAGTGGTCCGTACCCTGCCGAGCGGCACCGATCCCGAATATTTCGCGCTCGATCCCGAGGGCAAGCTCCTCTACGTCGCCAACGAAGACGACAACCTTGTAACGATCGTCGACATCGCGCAGGGCGCCGTGCTGACCGAGATCCCGGTCGGCGTCGAGCCCGAAGGGATGGGGATCAGCCCCGACGGGAAATATCTCGTCAACACTTCCGAGACGACGAACATGGCGCATGTGATCGACACGGCGCAGCGCAAGGTCGTCGCCAACATCCTTGTCGACAGCCGCCCGCGGCGCGCGGTGTGGACCGCCGACGGCGCGCAGTTTTGGGTGTCCGCCGAAGTCGGCGGAACGGTCAGCGTCATCGATGCCAAAACACGCCAGATCGTCAAGAGGATCACCTTTGCCGTTCCGGGGGTGCCGACGGAAGCGATCCAGCCGGTCGGCATCGCGGTCACCAAAGACCGCAAGATCGCGTTTGTGGCACTCGGGCCGGCCAACCGGGTCGCGGTGGTCGATGCGCAGACCTATGACGTGCTCAAGTATCTCTTGGTCGGGCAGCGGGTATGGAGCCTCGCCTTCAACCCCGACCAAAGCCGGCTCTACACGACCAACGGGGTCAGCAACGACATTTCGGTCATCGACGTGGCCGCGCAAAAGGTGATTAAATCCATTCCTGTCGGCCAGTCGCCCTGGGGTGTCGTGTCGCGGCCGTGAGGCGTTTGTGACTGTTCCCGCTTTTGCCGTCGAGGGTCTCGGACACCGCTTTGGGCGGCGCCGGGTGCTGAACGCGGTTTCGTTCTCGATCGAGCCGGGCGAGTTCACTGTGCTGCTGGGGCTGAACGGCGCCGGCAAGACGACGCTCTTTTCGCTGGCGACCCGGCTCTATGCGCAAGGCGAGGGAATTATCCGCGTCTTCGACATGGATCTGCGCAAACAGCCGCTGGAATGCCTGCAGCTGATGGGGGTCGTGTTTCAGCAACCGACCCTCGACCTGGACCTGTCGCTCGAGCAGAACCTGTTTTACCACTGCGCGTTGCACGGCCTTTCCCGCGGCGAGGCCGCCGCCCGCATCGCGGCCGAGGTGGAACGGGTCGGGCTCGGCGAGCGGCGCCGGGACAAAGTTCGCCTGTTGAGCGGCGGTCAGCGGCGACGCGTCGAAATCGCCCGCGCCTTGCTGCATCGCCCACGGCTGCTGCTGCTCGACGAGCCGACCGTCGGTCTCGATATTTCGAGCAGGCAATTCATGCTCGACCACGTCCGCCGTCTCTGCCGCGAGGAAGGGCTCGCCGCATTGTGGGCGACGCACCTGATTGACGAGGCCGGCGACGGGGCGCGTGTGATCGTGCTTCACAAAGGCGAGGTGCGGGCCGATGGCGGTGCCGCACAATTGCTCGGCGAAACGCGGGCGCCCTCGCTCCGCGCCGCCTTCGAAACCCTGGTGCAGGAGCCGGTGGCGGCATGAGGCCGATCCATTACCTGCGCTGCCTCGTCGGCATCTCGATCCGCGAATGGCTGCGTTTTCTGAACCAGCGCGGCCGATTTTTCTCGGCGCTGGTGCGGCCATTGGTGTGGCTCGCGATTTTCGCCACCGGCTTTCAGTTCGTGCTCGGGGTGTCGATCATCCCGCCCTATGACACCTACATCCCCTATTCGATCTATATCGCCCCCGGCCTGATCGCGATGATCCTAATGTTCAACGGCATGCTGAGTTCATTGTCGATGGTCTACGACCGCGAGATGGGCAGCATGCGGGTGCTCATGGTCAGCCCGCTGCCGCGCTGGTTTCTGCTGACCGCGAAATTGTTTGCGGGGGTGATCGTCTCGGTGTTGCAGGCTTACGCGTTTCTGGCGATTGCATTGATCTGGGAGATCGAGCCGCCGTGGTACGGCTACATCGCCGTATTGCCGGCGCTGGTTCTCGCCGGGTTGATGTTGGGGGCGCTCGGCTTGTTGCTGTCCTCGGCGATCCGGCAGCTCGAAAACTTTGCCAGCGTCATGA
>DATKHX010000386.1:0-6578 GCA_035510075.1 Allostellaceae bacterium | reverse complement strand
GCTCAGCGTGACCCAGATCCACGCCGGAGAGGCCTACAACGTCATTCCGGAACGCGCGATGATCCGCGGCACCGCCCGCTGCTTCAGCAGGGAGACCATGGCGATGATCGAAGAGAACATGCGGCGGATCGCCAGCGGGGTCGCTGGCGGCTTCGGCGCGACCGCCGAGCTCGATTTCCGCATTATTTTTCCGCCGCTGGTCAATGACGAGGCCGAAACCCGCTTTATCGCCGCTGCCGCGGCCGAACTGGTCGGCGCCGGCAACGTCAACCGCGACGGCAACCTCGTCATGGCGTCGGAGGATTTCTCATACATGCTCGAACAGCGGCCGGGCGCCTATATCCAGATCGGCAACGGCGACGGAGCCGACGGAGGCCGAGGCGGCTGCGAGGTGCACAACCCCGGTTACGACTTCAACGACGCCGCCCTGCCATTTGGCGCCAGCCTCTTTGCCCGCCTCGCCGAAAAGAAGCTCGCCCGCGGCTGACCTGCCTATCCGAGGCTCACCTGCCTAAATGAATTCTTCCTCGCGGGCTGGCGCTGTTCCAAAAAAACCGGCTGAAAAGGCAGAGGAGCTGACCCATCCGTTCATCTGCGCCGGCCCCGACCCGCGGCTGTCCATGCCTTGGGTCCGGCCGCGGTGCTGGCTCCGCCTGGTTACGGCGAACTGATCGCCACCTCGATCCTCGGCTGCCGTTATTTTCGACAATCTTTCTGACATCCGACCTGGATCGGCGCCGCCATCATCATCGCTTCCGGTCGCTACATCGCCTTTCGCGAACGCCGCCGTCGCGCCGCGAAATAAGCAAAGACGGTCAGGTCGAGGCTTCCCCGAGCAGTTGGGTGGCGGCGTGGGCGAAGGCGGCGGCGAGCTGGCTGTCTTGCAGGAACTCGCCCGGCGCGCAGTCGAACATCCCGCAGATCGCGGCGAGGTCGGCGAAATGGATGTGCCGGGCGCCGGTTTCGATGCGGTGATAGGTCAACCGCGGCATGCCGAGCAGACGCGCCGTCGCCGCCTGGGTCAGCCCCAAAGCACGGCGCCGGCGCCTTAGCGCGGCGCGAATGCAGAATTGAGGATCCTCGCTGGTACGCATCGTCATCGCCTCCGGTTGTGAGCTGAACAATCGCGCGCCGAGCGCCGCGGCTGATCGCGAGGCTTTCGACCGGTAGACTGTGGACAGTGCTCGTCCCGAAATCGTCAAATGCCGCTCCTCCGTCATCGCGCCTTCGCGCCGGGCATAGTCGAGGAACAAAACATAAACACATTTTAGCAACGATGTCAATGAGAAAACTCCTATTTTCGCAACAACGAGCAACCTTGACGATTGCCGGCCGAGCGCCTGACCATGCCGTCCCGCGCCGCCGATCGCACCGTCGATCAGACTGGGTTCCGTGATGGATTTTTCATTGTCCGACGATCTCCTCGAACTGAAGGAACGCACCGAGCGCCTGGTGCGCGAGAAGATCATCCCGCACGAGGCCGATCCGCGGCAGACGCCGCATGGCCCCGCCCCCGAATTGCGCCGCGAGCTGGTGGCGCTCGGACGCCGCGCCGGGCTGTTGTCGCCGCATGTCGGGCGAGAATGGGGTGGGCTCGGGCTCGACCACCGCGGCCAGGCGGTGGTGTTCGAAGCCGCCGGTTATTCGCCGTTGGGGCCGGTGGCGCTCAACTGCTTTGCCCCCGACGAGGGCAACATGCACCTCCTCGAACAGGTCGCCGACGGGCCGCAAAAGGAGCGCTGGCTACGGCCGTTGGCGGCGGGCGACATTCGCTCGTGCTTTATGATGACCGAGCCGGCACCGGGCGCCGGGTCGGACCCGTCGATGCTGAAGACGACAGCGCGCCGCACCGCCGACGGCAATCGCGGCGACTTCGTCATCGATGGCGAAAAATGGCTGATCACCGGTGCCGTCGGTGCGGAAGTCGCAATCATCATGGCGAAAACCGACAGCGACGCCGGCGGCCCGCCCGGCGCCACGATGTTTCTGTCGCCGATGTCGGCGCCGGGCATCACCGTCGAGCGGGTGCTCGACACTTTGGACCAGTTTATGTCTGGCGGGCATGCCGTCGTCCGGCTCGACGGGCTGCGGGTGCCGGAGAACACTGTGCTCGGCCGGGTCGGCGAGGGCTTTCGCTATGCCCAGGTGCGGCTCGCCCCGGCGCGCCTCACGCATTGCATGCGCTGGCTCGGCGCCGCCCGGCGCGCCCACGACATCGCGACCGATTATGCCCGCCGCCGCACCGCCTTTGGCAAGCCGTTGGGCGAGCATGAGGGAGTGGGCTTCATGCTCGCCGACAACGAGATAGATTTGCACACGAGCCGGCTCGTCATCTGGCACACCGCCTGGCTCTTGGACCAGGGCCAGCGCGCCAGCCATGAATCGAGCATGGCCAAGGTCGTCTGCTCGGAGGCGATCTGGCGCGTGGTCGACCGCAGCATGCAGATCCTCGGCGGGCTCGGCATTACCGACGACACGATCGTCGCCCGCCTCTGGCGCGAGGTGCGCCCGTTCCGCATCTATGACGGCCCTTCCGAGGTCCACCGCTGGTCGATCGCCCGCCGCATCCTCCGCGGCGGCGGGACGGGCGTATAGACGCAATCACGTTCATGCGGCGGCGCGGTCAGGGTGGCGGATCCGCCGTGCGGTGGCGGTGGCGGTTCGGGGTCGGCAAGCGGGGTCAGGGCCGGGTCGATGTAGGGGCGATTGTCGCGTTCGACACGGCGGCGGATGCGGTGCAGGTAGAGATAGAAGGCGGCGAGCTTGGTGTGGGTTTCGACCACCTCGCGCAGCCGGCGGGGGTAGAAGAGAAGCGGGTTTTCGAGCGGCAGGCCCGTGCGGCGGCTGCGGCGAACCTTGCGGCGGAAATAGCCGCCTTGCAGTGGATGCACGTTTTCCTGAATAAAGGTGAAATAGAATTGCAGGATGTGGTTTAGGAGCCGCACCGGCTTGATGCCGCTGGCCTTGGCGCGGCGGAAGATGGTTTCGATGTGCGCCTCCGAATAGTAGAGATCCCAGGCGTCGCGGTAGACCCGTTGCCATTCCCCGGCCGACATTACCGGATGGCCGGTGGTGACGTGCTCCAAATCGTATTTGTTCATGTCAGGGTCCATCCACACGCCATGGGTCGCGAGCGCCTGGTGGTCGGCCGAGCCCGGCAATGGCGTCAGGATGAAAAATTCGAGCAGGTCGACCGGCAATTCCCGCTGCACGGTCTCGATGTCACGCGCGATCCGCTCCGCCGTGTCGCCCGGAAAGCCGAGAATGTAGCCGGCATAGGTGATGACCTGCCGCGCCCGCCACGCGTGGAACATCGCTCGGTATTCGTGCACCCGGTTCTGCTTTTTCTTGGCTGACAAGAGGTTGTCGGGGTTGACGTTTTCGAGCCCGATGAAGACCCGCTTGCAGCCGGCGCGCGCCGCCTTGTCGATGAAATTCGGAATTCGGTGGCACAGGGTGTCGACCTGGATGATGAATTGCAGCCGCAATCCTTCCTGTTCGCGCATCAGGATCAGCCGGTCGAAGATTGCCTCCCAATTGCGGTTGCGCGCGAAATTGTCGTCGGTGATGAAAAAGCGGAAAACGCCTTGCGCGAGGTTGGCGCGCACCAGCCGCTCGACATCGTCGGCGTCGCGCCAGCGCGATTTCCGCCCCTGGACATTGATGATCGTGCAAAAGCTGCATTGGAACGGGCAACCGCGCCCGGCATCAAAGGCGCCGATCGTCTCGCCGTAGCGGCGCACGATGTCGATCGGCAAAAACGGCGTCACCTGCTGCTGTAAGGGCGGGAGTTCGTCCATGTGGTTGTAGATCGGTTGCAGCCGCCCGGCGAGCGCATCGGCGAAGAGCCCTTCGAGCCGGCCCTCGGCCTCGCCGGCGAACAGTGTGATGCCGGCCTGCCGGGCCTGGTCGAGATCGTGCGGCAGATCGGGCAGCATCGCGAGACAGCCTGAGACGTGGAACCCGCCGATCGCAACTGCGATGCCGGCCGTGCGAAACCGGGTGGCCAGATCCATCGCCCGCGGAAACTGGTTCGACTGAACCCCGACGAGACAGACGAGCCCGGCATTGGCCGCCTTGACGCGCCGGATTATTTGGCGAATCGGGATGACGGTGTGGCATTCGTCGTAAGCGCGGATTTCAACCGCGACATCGGGGCCGAGTGCCCGGCGCTGGGCAATGTCGGTCGCGATGCTGTAAAGCGAGGCGAGCGAATTCGACGGGATCCACGACTTCCACCACTGGATCACATAGCCGTCATCGTCGTAATGCGACGGCTTGACGAGCTCGACGACGAACCGGCGGTCCCCCAACACACCCTCGCCCCGACGGTAGAATGACAGCGGTGTATTACCTGCATTGCGGTCGCGGGGAAAGGCTTCGCTCGCAACCACGGATCGAAACCGCTACTTTGGCGTCCGGGCGGTGCTCTTGCACCTTCTGTCTGAGATACCCCTTGTCGCTTTGCCGAGCCTCGCGCCGAGCATCCACGGAAACCGGCAAGGCGCGTGCCGGTTGCTCGTGGACGGCCGCGTCAGGCCCGGGCAAGACGATTTCGTTAAGCTTAGGGAGGAGAAACAGATGTTCGAGGGGTTTACCCGGACCGAGATCGAAACCTCGGGCGCTCGCATCAATCTGCGCCATGGCGGCGACGGCCCGCCCTTGTTGCTGCTGCACGGCAACCCGCTGACCCACGCCTCGTGGGGCAAGATCGCGCCTGACTTGGCCAAGCGATTTCATGTCGTGGCGGCCGATCTGCGCGGCTATGGCGATAGCGTCGGCCCCGATCATGCCGGCGAGAACAACATCAACTATTCGTTTCGGGCGATGGCGCAGGACCATGTCGAGGTCATGGAAAAGCTCGGCTACCGCGAGTTCTTTGTCGCCGGGCATGACCGTGGTGCGCGCACCACCGCGCGCATGTGCCTAGACCACCCCGAGCGGGTCAAGCGCGCCGCACTGATCGACATCCTGCCCAATCATCACATCTGGACGCACACCTCACGGGAATGGGCGATCCGCTCGTGGCACTGGGCATTGATGGCCCAGCCCTACGACCTTCCCGAGCGCATGCTGGCCGGCATACCGGCGCAGTATTTTATGGAAAAGAAATTGTCGAAGCCCGGAATTGGTCTCGGCTTTTTCGATCCCGAGGCGTTCGCCGAATATGTCCGCTGCTTTAACTGGAAGACGATCAAGGGTTCATGCGCGGACTATCGCGCCTGCGCCACTTGCGACTTCGAGATGGACACAGCCGATTTCGAGGCCGGCCGCAAGATCACGCTGCCGCTGTTGGTGATCTGGGGCGCGAAGAGCCACACCGAAGGCGTGCACGGCGATGTGCTCGCGCTATGGCAGCGCGATTACGCGACCGACGCCTCGGGCGGTGCCTTGCCCTGCGGCCACTACGTGCCCGAGGAGGCGCCGGAAGAAACCCTGAGTTGGCTATTGCGACATTTCGCTGAATGAGGGTGAAGGCGCCGCGCGGCTTACGGCTCCGGCAGAAACCCGCGCGACAGCACCTCGTCGAGCGTAAACGGACAGTTCGCCGGGAACATGTCGTCGGCGAGACCGGTCTCGGCGATCGCACGCGTGCGGGCGATCGCATAGGCCCGCGGCAACATGCCGGCAGCGAGCGGCCGCAGACTCCGCGACTCGACGAAAACCTGCTCGATCTGCAGCCGCTGCTCCTCGATCGTGGCCGACCAGTTCCGCGACCGCGCCGAGAGCTGAAAGCGCCATTTCAGCAAATGCATGGTCAGCACCACGAGCCTGCTTTGCAATTCGCGACGATCGCTGCGCCCGATGCTCTCGATCTCCTCGGCGAGGTTGGCGGCATCGACCGCCGCCAGCTCGCCGGCGCGCAACAGCCGCGCCTGCTCGAGGGTCCAGGCGTAAAAGTCGTCTTCGTATAAAATAGCGTTTAGTGCCAACGCCCCGCCTCCGATCTCGGCCGATCATAATAACATACCAAGCGAAGGCGCGTGCTGGGCGCTTGAGAGAGCGATCGAAACCCGGCAGTGTGCGCCGATCGCGGTTCAGCCAACGCCATCAGGAGGGGTCATGAAGATCGGTTTTGTCGGGCTCGGCATCATGGGGCGGCCAATGGCCCTCAATCTCGTCAAGGGCGGGCATGAGCTGTTCGTCCACGACAAGTACACGATGCCGCAGGATGTGCCGGCCGCCGGCGCCACCGTCTGCGACAGCTCGAAGGCGGTTGCCGAGCGCTCCGAGATCACCATTGTGATGGTGCCGGATACCCCCGACGTGAAGGCCGTGCTGTTCGATCCCGATGGCGTCGCGGCGGGCCTGGCAGCTGGCAAGCTCGTCGTCGACATGAGTTCGATCTCGCCGATCGAGACCAAGCTCTTTGCCGCCGAGATCAACAAACTTGGTTGCGATTATCTCGACGCGCCGGTTTCGGGCGGCGAGGTCGGCGCCCAAGCCGCCAGCCTGACGATCATGGTTGGCGGACCAGAACGCGCCTTCGCTCGGATGAAGCCGCTGTTCGACCTGATGGGCAAGAATATCACGCTCGTCGGCGGCAATGGTGACGGCCAGACCACCAAGGTCGCCAA
>DATKHX010000385.1:0-7714 GCA_035510075.1 Allostellaceae bacterium | reverse complement strand
ATGATGTTTTTCGCCTTCTTCATGGTGTCGTCCGCGGCGGGCGCCGGCATCCAGTCGTGGCTGATCACGATCCTGCATCGCACCTACGGGATGCCGGTCGCCGCGGCGTCCTCGGCGCTGACCGGCTGGATGGTCGGCTCGATCTGCGGCGTCCTGCTCGGCGGCTGGGTCGCCGACCGCACCGACCGTCATCTGCCGTTCGTCGTCGCGCTGACCACCGGAGCGGCGGCCGTCCTGCTGTGGGTCGGGATCGTGCCGATGGCGGAGCTGATGACCGTTGCGGTCTTGTTTGCCGGCGGGGTGATGACCGGCGCCAGCCGCACCCCGCGCGACGTGATGGTCAAGGACGCGGCACCCCCGGGCCAGATCGGCAAGGTCTTCGGCTTTGTCAGCTCGGGCATGTCCTTGGGCGGGGCGATCATGCCGGTGCCCTACGGCATGATCATCGATTCGGGGCGGCCGCGGCTGGTGCTGGTCGTCGTCGCGGCGCTGCTGATGGCGAGCCTCCTTTGCGCCGGCGGTGCCCGCATCCGCTTCCGCCGCCCGGTGGTGCCGGCACCGGCCGAATGACGTGGGCCGCCGCCTCGCGCGGCCGACAATAACTGAAAACCTGGTCCGGCGATCAGGAGCGGCTCGGCTGGACCACGACGCAGGGCAATTGACGCTGGTTGAGGCGCCAGCAGGCGTCCGACGCCGCACTCGCCGACAAGCGGGCGAGGCGAGCGCGATACAAGACCGAACCGCCATTGGGCGTCGGTGGCAGCGCGATCGCGGCGGAGCGGAGCTGGTCCGGCGCTTGGGCGCGCGCACCCTCCGCCACTGCGCGGGCGAGGGCGGGGTTGGCGAAGGCGCCGACCTGGATCGCCCAGTCCCGGGTCGGGATCGCGAGCACGTGGGCTCCCGCTCCCGCCGGGGCGACGGACGCGGTCGGCCGCGGCGGCGTGGTGTGGTAGCCGGCAAAGGGTCTTGCCGCATAAAGCGGCTGGTTGGTCACCGGCGCGGAGTACGCTGTGCTCGAGGCGGTTACCGGCGCGCGGCATGGATCGTCGGGGTCGAAAGCGGCGTTCGGGTCGCAACCTTCCGCCGAGGCCAGCTGGACGCGAGGGGCCGCCCGCGGTGCCGGCCGGCAGGAGTGGTCCGGGTCATAGGCGGCGTTCGGGTCGCACTCACCCACCGCAGTCTGTTGGGCAACTTGGACAGCCGCCTGTTGCGTCGAGGGCGGGGCCGCTGCCGCAGCAGTCTGACCAGCGGACGTGCAGGGATGGTTCGGGTCATAGGCGGCGCTGAGATCGCACCCGCCTGCCGCCGGTTGGACAACCGCTGCTTGGCGGATAACCGCCGCCGGTGGCGGCGCGGGCGAGGCCGCTGCCGCCACCGCCTGCCCCCCGGCCGAGGTGCAGGGATGGCCGGGGTCATAGGCGGCGCTGAGGTCGCATCCCCCCACTCCGGTTTGCGACGCCAAGGCGAGCTGGACCGGTGCCGGCGCTGCTGCCGCCTGCATCAGCGAGGTGCAGGGATGGTTCGGGTCATAGGCGGCGTTCAGGTCGCACCCGGCGGCGAGGCTCGCGACGCTCGGAGCAAACCGGCTCCCTCGGCCGCCGCGCGACGAGGCGTACATCGCGAGCGGCCCCGACAACGGCACTGAATTGCCGAGGTTCGGCGTGATCGCGGCCACGTAATTGACCGTCTCGTCCGGCAGGTCGGCCGCACCGGCAAGATAGCTGTCGACCCGATTGGGGCCGGCGTTGTAGGCGGCGAGAAAGCCGGGTGCGCCGAACCGGTCGTACATCTCGCGGATATAGGCGGTCCCGGCCAGGATGTTGTTGTGCGGGTCATACGGGTCATAGCCGAGCCCGTAGCGCATCCGCAGCCCGTCGTAAGTGTCGGGCATGACCTGCATCAGGCCCATTGCGCCGACCGGCGAGACGGCCTGCTCCTGCCCGTCCGATTCCTGATGCATGACCGCGCGCACCCACTGCTCGGGCACGCCGTATCGGCTGGCAGCTTCACGGATATAGGGACCCCAGGGATCCTCCGGCGGGCCCGGCGGCGGGTAGTAGCGGGTCGGCGCCAATGAAGGGCTCTCGCCGACGCCGTAGGGTGGGGCGCCAAATTCGGCGTAGCCATACCCGCCCTGCCGGCCGCACGCGCCGAGGAGGAGCGCGGGCACCAGCAGCAGCATCGCCAACAGGCGGCGCGGCGCGATCGGCCGGGGGTGGTGCGACCCGTCAAATCTGATCGACAAAGGCATTCGGCACACCGCTGTGCTGCTTCGGGCGAGCCTCGTCTTGCGCCCGGATTTGATAAAGCGGCGCGGATACCATGGTTGATCGGCGAATGCCAAATCTGGATAGCCGGTTGAGGTCTGCCCACGGTTTTCCGAGGCCGGGTGGCGCCGCCGGTCACGAATCGAACGCAGCCCGAGCGCTCAGGCGCGGCGTCCTCGCGGCGTCGGTTGCGCCGTGCGGTCCGAATCCCCCTCGTCGGCTTTTTTACAGACGATTTTGCACCACCGGCCGCCCGATCGTCTCGCTGCGAGACCGCTAACATTCGCGATAACCATATGACATATTTGAATTTTTACCCTTGTGCGGAGGCGGAGCGGCCGGTGTTCCGGCCTCTCCAGCCGCCTGGCGCGCCGTCGGAGATATTTGCATCCAAACTGCTGTCATTCCTCCTATTTAATCAATTAATTCAAGAATATTACACGAAATCAAATGCACAGCTCGCTGGAACACCTATTGCGTTAGCAGGCCATCCGGCTGGTCCGGACCCTTTGGTCACTGACCTTACGGAGAAATTAACGCTGATTGCTTGATTCCGAGGAGTTATCCATGACTTTACACAAACCTGCAGCAATCGCTATCGCCGCTATCGGCTTGTCACTGGGCTTGGCCTGTTCGGCGCAAGGCGAATCCGTATCTTCCGGGGCTGACGAACCTCAACTTTGTCAATTACACCGGTAGTGCGCCCAAGGGTTCCTTTACCAGTGTCAATCCGGTCGGCTGGACCGGCGGATCCGGCCTGATCTTCATCGATTCGACCACTTCGGGACAAGACGCCGCGGGTCCGGTCTACCTCCAGACTTATGGCGATCCCTCCCCGAACCTTCCTGGCAACTATGTGGAGGCGGACGGCAATCCCTCGTTCGAGAGCGGGTTTAACTACACCGTCACGGGGCTGACGCCGGGACAGACCTACACGCTGAGCTTTTATCAAGCGGCCAGTCAGCAAACCGGCTTTGCCAATGGCCTGAACACGACCGAGCAGTGGATCGTCTCGTTGGGCACCGATGGGATGAGCTTCTGCAACGGTTGCGGCGCGGCCGACGCTTATTACGGCGGCCACGACAGCACGTACTCGAACGCGGATGCGGGTGGGGATGTCGAAGTTTCACCGTTGATGACGACCCCCTCCGGCGGCACGACGCCTTGGCAATCCGTCACGGTCAATCTTAAGGCCGACGCCGCTACCGATTTGCTGAGCTTCCTCGCTTGGGGCGACAACGGCAACACCGTCAATCTTCCACCGATCGTGTTCCTGACCGGTGTCGACACCCCGAATTTGTTGGTGCCGGAGCCGGCCGCCCTGTCGCTGTTCGGGGTCGGCCTCCTGGGTCTTGGCGGGATCATGCTGCGGCGGCGCGCCAAGGCCGGCGCGGCGGTCTGATCACGCTGTCGGCGAACGCGCCGGGGAGCGGGCTTGTCTCGCCCCGGCGCGAACCCCGGCCGGGCCCGCTACGCCATTTGACAGGGGCAACGTCATTGCCTGCATTCTTCGACCACCACCATCTTCACATCTTCCTGATCAGCGTCGTCAGGCTGGTTGCGTGGCTGTCGCTGCTCGCGATCGTTTTTCTGCCGCTGGAGCGCCTGCTCGCGCTGCATCCACGAAAAAACCTGTGCAAGAGCTTTGCCGGCGATGTCGGCTTTTATTTTGTCAGCGGCTTGGTGCCGAGCCTGCTGCTGACCCCGCCGCTGGCCGTGGTAGCCCTCCTCGCCCACGAGATTATCCCGCCGAGCCTGCATGCGGCGGTCGCGGCAGCGCCGATCTGGGCGCGCGCGGCGGCGGCGTTGGTAGTGAGCGAAATCGGCTTTTACTGGGGCCATCGCTGGTCGCACGAAATCCCGTTTCTGTGGCGCTTCCATTCCGTCCACCACCACCCGGCGCAGCTCTATTTCCTGATCAGCGCCCGCGCCCATCCGATCGACAATGTGTTCACCCGGCTGTGCGGTCTCGCCCCGGTCTACACCCTCGGGCTGGCCACTCCGCTCACCCCCTCGGGCGGCGCGATCTCCGCGCTGCTGGTGTTGGCCATCACCATGTGGGGCTTCCTGATCCACGCCAATCTGCGCTGGCGGCTGGGGCCGCTCGAATGGGTGATCTCGACCCCCGCCTTCCACCACTGGCACCACACGCTGGGCGAGCCGCGCAACCGCAACTACGCCTCGATGCTGCCGTGCATCGACCGGATCTTCGGGACGCACTACCTGCCCGCCGACCGATGGCCCGCGGCCTACGGCATCGAAGCGGAATTGCCCGCCTCGCTCGCCGGGCAGCTGGTCTATCCGCTGCGCCCGCGGCAGCAGCAAGGCCGCGTGCCGCAGCCCGTTGCCGCCGACCCGTAATCGCCAACCGGAGGCGCCGATAGCACGTCGGGGCATCGAGCCGCCTCGCCCTTGTGCCGTCCCGCCGGATCGGGGAAGATCGCCGGCATTTCGCGACGACGGGAGGCGGCGATGCGCAGGGTCGGGCCCAACAGCTACACCGAAGTCTATTTCGCCGGCTGCAACCCGAGCTTTGTCGAGACCAGCGACGGCTATGTCATGATCGATTCGCCGCAGCAGCCGATCGACGCGGTGCGCTGGCGCGAGCGGATGGAGGACAAGGCGCCGATCCGCTACCTGATCAACACCGAGCCGCACGGCGACCACATCGCCGGCAACGCCTATTTCACCAATACCCAAATCGTCGGCCAGGTCAAATTGCAGGAATGCTTCGAGCGCTATCTTTATGCCTTCGGCTCGCTCGACGACAAACGCGAGCGCTTCAAGGAAACCGACCCCGACAGCGTGTGGCTCGTCGGTCATCCCGACTACCCGGCCGCCAATCCGCCGACCCTGACCTTTGACAAGACGCTGACCCTCAACGTCGGCGACCGCACCTTCAACATCATCCACATGCCCGGCCACACCGCACCCCAGACCTCGGTCTTGGTGCCCGAGGAGGGGGTCGTCTTTACCGGCGACAACATCTTCCACAAATGCCGCAGCTGGCTGCAGGAATGCGACCCGTGGGAATGGCTCGATGCGCTCAAAAGCATCGAGGCGCTCGATGTCGAGACCATCGTGCCGGGCCACGGCGAGCCCTGCGGCAAAGCCTATCTGAAGGAGCAGGGCCAGATCGTCGAAAACTGGATCGGCTATGTCGAGCGCTTTGTCGACCGCGGCGTCCCCCCGGACGAAATCCTCAAGGGCTCGGTCGAGGTGACCAAGCAGGATCCCTACCCGATCGGCCAGCGCCTGTTCATGCTCAACGACCGGCTGACCGACATGATCGTGCGCAACCTGCACCAGCGCATCACCCAGAAGAAAGAAGCGGCCGGCCCGGCTTGAACGCGCGCTGGACGGGTGCTGAGGGAGGTAAATATGGCAGCGGGATCGTCATGGCGGCTTTCCGGAGACTATTTCGAAAATTGCAATTGCAGCGTCGTCTGCCCGTGTCTCGTCTCGTCGGCGCCGCCGCTCACGTCACAGCCGACCGAAGGGGTTTGCGACGTGGCGCTCGCCTTTCACATCGACAACGGCAATTACGGCCAAGTCGCGCTCGACGGCCTCAGCGTGGCGCTGATCGCGCACACCCCCGGGCCGATGGCCGACGGCAATTGGACTGTCGCGGTCTATGTCGACGAGCGCGCCGACGACCGGCAGACCGAGGCGCTGGGGGCGATCTTCAGCGGTGCGGAAGGCGGCCCGATGGCTAACTTTGCCCCGCTGATTGCCACGAACCTCGGCGTCAAGAAAGTGCCGGTGACCTATCGAGTGGCCGGCAAGACGCGCTCGGCCGAAATTCCGGGGATCATGCACATGTCGGTCGAGCCGTTGCCGAGCCTGCACCCAAGCGGCGAAAGCTGGGCGGCGGTCGGTCATCCGGTGGCGCCCGATCGGCTCGCGCTGGCAGTCGGCGGCGCCGGCAGCACCTTTGCCGATCATGGCATGCGCTGGGACAACTCCGGCAAGAACGGCCATTACGCGCCGATCAGCTGGTCGAACCGTTAGGCTCGCACGATGCCCGAGCAAAAATGGACGATGCGCGGCGAGTACATGGAGAGCTGCAATTGCGACTATCTGTGCCCGTGCATCTACACGAACCCGCAGGGGCCGGCGACCCATGACCACTGCATCGCGGTGATGGTGTTCCGCATCGACGAGGGCAGCAGCGGCGGCACCACTCGGCTCGACGGGCTCAAATTCGCGCTGGTGATCCGCTCCGGCAAAGTCATGGCCGACGGCGGCTGGGTCTTTGCCGGCGTCGTCGACGAGGCGGCCGACCCGGCCCAGCGCCAGGCGTTGGCGGCGATCGTCGGCGGTGATGCCGGCGGGCCGCCGGGTTTCATCCGGCAAAATCTGGTCGGCGATTTCCGCGGCGTCGAATTCAAGCCGATCGATGTCGCGATCGAGGGCTTCAAACGCCGCGCCGCGATCCCCGACATCGCCACCTTCGAGATCGAGGGTGTATTGTCGCGCAACCGCAGCGGCGAGCCCCTTTACCTCGACAATACCGGCCATCCCGCGAGCCGCCGGCTGGCCCTGGCGCGGTCGAGCGAAACCCGGGTCCACGGTTTCGGCCTCGGCCTCGATCTCACGGGCCGCGGCAACAACGGCCATTTCGCCCCGTTCGCGTGGTCCGCCTGACTTCTGCTCGAAACGACGGTGCTAACCACGCTGCGCTTGCCGCGACTGCGTTTTTACGTCATCCCGGCGAGATCGGCGGTGTGATGCGTCAAGCTGCTGTTATCTAACTTTGACTGAACTCGACAACTCGATATCCGGTCGCTCCCCACACGGTGGTCGACCTGCTTCGCGTTCGCTCGCCCGCGACCGCGTCGTCGTCACCGCGGCGCTCGGCACCGTGACGGCGCTGTCGTGGCTTTATTTGTATCTGCAGATGCAGCCGATGGCGGACATCGCCGACATGGCGCCTGCCGGCTTCGCGCGCTGGGGCGCCGCCGATTTCGCCCTCAACTTCGCGTTCTGGTGGGCGATGATGCCGGGCATGATGCTGCCCTCGGCGGCGCCGATGATCCTGACCTTCGCGGCGGTCAACCGGCGCAAGCGCGAGCGCGCCCAGCCATTTGTCCCGACCGCCGTCTTCACCGCCGGCTATCTCGTCGCCTGGGGCGTGTTCGGCGTCGCCGCCACTCTCGCCGACTGGGGGCTCGAGCGCGCCGCGCTGATGTCGCCCGCGACCCAGGCGCTGGGACCGGTGTTGGCCGCAATCGTCCTCGCCGCCGCCGGGCTCTATCAGCTGACGCCGTTGAAATCGGCCTGCCTCGCCCATTGCCGCTCGCCGCTCGACTTCGCGCTGAACCATTGGCATGACGGCACCGCCGGCGCCTTGCGCATGGGGGTCGAGCACGGCCTCTATTGCCTCGGCTGCTGCTGGCTGCTGATGGCGCTGATGTTCGCCGCCGGGATCATGAGCCTCATGTGGA
>DATKHX010000384.1:0-4346 GCA_035510075.1 Allostellaceae bacterium | reverse complement strand
GGTGGTGCGGACCGCGGATCCGCCCGAGACGATGTTCGGGCCAAAGTTCGATCATCTGACCACCGATACGTTGATGGACAGCCTGTCGGTCGATGCTGCCGAAGCCGGCGCGCGCCGGCTGTGGCGCCGGGTTGCGAGCGCCGCGGCATGAGCGCCAGCCCGGCCGCCGCCAAGGCCTCGTCGCCAGCCCTCACCGGGCCGACCTTGTCCGCCGTCGTCGTTGCCCACAACGAGGAGGCGCAGCTCGCCGATTGCCTCGCCTCCCTCTCGTTTGCCGATGAAATCGTCGTGCTTCTCGACCGTTGCGCCGACGGTTCGCGCGAAATCGCGGGCCGGTTCGCCGATCGGCTCGTCGTGGGCGAATGGCCGCGAGAAGCGCCGCGTCGGACGGCCGCAGTCGCCGCCTGCACCGGCGACTGGATTTTCGAGGCCGATGCCGACGAGCGGGTGAGCCCGGCGCTGGCTGCCGAAATCCGCGCCGTGGTGGCCCACACGTCAGCCTCGTGGCACCTCGTCCCGGTCGACAATTATATCGGCGACCGGCTGGTTCGATGGGGCTGGGGTGCATTTTTCGGCAGATCGGCTCATGCCGGCCTCTACCGCCGCGGCGTCAAATCGTGGAGCGACGACCGCGTGCTGCACGCGAGCGTGACCCTGACCGGCCCGCAAGGAAGAAGCCTCGAGCAGCGGCTCGCTCATTACGTCGACCGCAACATTTCCGACATGCTGATCCGGCTCGACCGCTACACCACATTGCGGGCGCAGGATTTGCGGGAGAGCGGCGACATCGGCAGCTTCGCGCGCAATTTGCGGCGCATCGCGTCGCGCTTCTGGAAATGCTATGTCGGCCGCCGCGGCTATCGCGAAGGCCCGTACGGCTTTCTGATCGCCCTGTGCGCGGCGCTCTATCCGATCTTGTCGTATCTAAAGGCGCGGCTCGAACCGCCGTTCGAGCAAGCCCGGGCAACCCCTCAGACTCCCGCTGCTGGGTTCCCTCCCTCGCCCCGCACGCGGGGAGAGGGTCAGGGTGAGGGGCTTTTGACGGGAGTCGAAACGTCCTCGCCCGAGCGCCGCTGATGGCAAATGTGGTGATGGCCGACGACGGCGTTGCGTTCGACGGGTGCATGGCCGAGACCTCGCCGCTGGGCGGCGCCGAGACCGCCTTTGTGGCGCTGGCCGAAGCGCTGGCGGCGCGCGGTCACTCGGTCGAAATCCGTAATCGCTGCGAGGAGGCGCTGACCCACAACGGCGTGCGCTGGATGCCGCTGGCGCGCAACATGCCCGCAGCCTGCGATCTCTACATCGGCAATCGGGGGCATCGCGTGATCGGGCTTGTCCGGCGCGCGAGACGACGGCTGTTCTGGCTGCACAACCCGGCGCGCTATTTGCGCAAGCCGCGCAACGTCTGGCGACTCGCCTGGCATCGGCCGACCCTTGTCGTGACCGGCGCCTATCATGCGAAAACGGTCCCGGCCTGGCTGCTGCACGGCGGCTGCGAGACGATCCCTTATGGCGTGCTCGACCGGTTTCGCGGGGCCGGCCCGCGCGAGCCGCCGCCGCAGCGGGCGATCTTCACCTCGAGCCCGCTGCGGGGGCTCGATTGGCTGCTCGATCTTTGGGTGACGCGCATCGCGCCGGTTCTGCCGGAGGCCGAGCTGCACATTTACGCCGGGCCCGCGGTTTACGGGGCGCTCGGAGCACGCCGGGCTGGCGAGATGGGGGCGGTGCTCGCCCACGCCGATGCGCTCGCGGATCGCGGTGTGCGCCGCCATGAGCCGGTCGGGCATGAGGCATTGGCGGCGGCGCTGAGGAGTGCGCGCGTCATGCTCTACCGCGGCGACCCCGGCGAGACCTTTTGCCTCTCGCTGGCCGAGGCACAGGCGATGGGAGTGCCCGCGGTCGTGACGGCGCTCGGCGCGGTCGCGGAGCGAGTGATCGACGGGGTCAGCGGACGGGTGGCGGCGAGCGATGCGGATTTTGCCGAGGCCGCGATCGCGGTGCTGCGCGACGACGCGCTGTGGCGCCGCTGGCATCGGGCGGCGCTCGACCATCAGCGCGGATTGAGCTGGGACACGGTGGCCGCCCGCTTCGAAGCGTTGATCGAATGAGCCGGCGGTTGCTGCAGGCGATGGCGGGGGCGCGCCACGGCGGCGCGGAAACCTTTTTTGTGCGGCTGGCCAGCGCATTGCAGCGAGTTGGCGAACCCCAGCGCGTGCTGATCCGGCGCGATCCCGAGCGCGCGCGGGGTTTGCGCGACGCTGGCCTCGTCGTCAGGGAGCTGGGCTTTGGGGGGCCGCTCGACCTCGCCACGCGATTCGGCTTTCGGCGTGAGATCGCGGCGTGGCGCCCCGATATCGTGCTGACCTGGATGAACCGGGCGACGCGGGCTTGCCCGCGGGGTGATTTCGTGCATGTTGGCCGCCTCGGGGGGTATTACGATTTGAAATATTACGGGCGATGCGACCATTTGATCGCCAATACCCGCGCCATCGTCGATTACGCGGTGGCCGAGGGATGGCCGCCGGGCCGCATCGACCATCTGCCGAATTTCGTCCCGGATGCGGGTGCAGCAACGGCGCGCTGCCGCCGGTCCGGCAACCTTCCGCTGGCCCTGGCAATCGGCCGGCTGCATCGGAACAAGGGGTTTTCGCTGCTGCTCGAGGCGCTCGCAAAAACCCGCGAGGTTCGGTTGGCGATTGCCGGCGACGGCCCGCTGCGGCGCGATCTCGAGCAACTTGCGAAGGATATCGGAGTCGCGGCTCGGGTAGATTTTCTCGGCTGGCGCGACGATGTGCCGGCGCTGATGGCTGAGGCCGATTTTCTCGTCTGCCCGTCGCTGCACGAGCCGCTCGGCAATGTCGTGATCGAGGCGTGGTCGGCGGGGCTGCCGGTCGTCGCCACCGCCAGCGACGGGCCGGCCGGGCTGATCGACAGCGAAGCCACTGGGCTGCTCGTGCCGCTACCCGGCCAACCGCAGGGCGGCTCGACGGCGCTTGCCACCGCGATCGAGCGGCTATGCCGGGACCCCGGGCTGCGCGGCCGGCTGGGGCAGGGCGGTCGGCGCGCTTACGAGGCCGAGTTTACCGAAGAGGCGGTCGTCGCCCGATACCGCGGCTTTTTCGACCGGTTGACGCCCGCTCGTGCGGCGCCGCCGAATTGATGCCGCCCCAGTGGTGGGCCGCCGGCCCGAACCCCGCGGCGCACGATAGGCGTGGCGTCGCGGCCCTGGATTTGGGGCGATCAACGGCGCCGAGGCCTCGATCCTGGGTTCGCGGGGCACAGTTGCGGTCAACCGATTTCGCGGCCGGGACGCCGCTCAATCATTTCTTTGCCTGGAATGAAAAGAGACGGCGGCGGGATCGCCGCTACATCATCGCCTGCGATCTTTATCGTCTGATTACCGCCTTCGGGAACAACGCCGTTGCGCGCGCAATGGCGGTTGGGCATCTGGCATCACGACCCGTCATCATTGCTCGCCGCGGCCCGCGCATGCTGATCCTGAATCACGCATCGCCGATCGATGGCGGCCTTGAAGACGGCCTCGGCGGCGCCGCGGTTGCGGCTGCCAGGGAAACCGTCGAGCGGCTGACCGCCAGCATCGGCTCTTCGGCTATCGACGCCCATGCCGCCCTGTTTGCCGCGTTCGAGAGGCTGGCGAGCGAGATCGACCTCACTGCCCTGGCGCGGCGCCGGCCAAGCCTCGAGCCGGCCCCCGATCGACCGGTCCGGCGTCGAATATTGGTAGTCCGGCTGAGCGCGCTTGGCGATTTCGTTCAGATGCTCGGACCTGCGGCTGCTATTCGCCGGCGCCATCGGGACGATTGCATTACATTGCTGACCACGGCGCCCTTCGCCCGATTTGCGCAGCGGCTCGGTCTTTTCGACAGGGTGATGATCGACGGCCGGCCCGGGCCGTTCGATGTAATGGGCTGGCTGACCTTGCGTCGCCGTTTGCGGCAGGGCCGCTTTGATCGCGTTTACGATCTGCAAACCTCCCAGCGGTCCGCGGCGTATGCACAGCTGTTTCGCCCGGGTCCGATGCCGGAATGGTCGGGCGCCGCCGGGCGCTGCTCTCACCCCCACGCCAACCTCGATCGCGACCATCAGCACACGATCGACAAGCAGGCCGAACAGCTGCTGATGGCCGGGGTCCATCCGACCTCGCTTCCGGTGCTGCCGGCTCTCGATTGCGAGCTGCCGCTCGATCTCGTCGGGCGGGAGTTTGTGCTGATGGTGCCCGGCTCCTCGGCGCGGCACCCCGCCAAGAGGTGGCCGGCGCGACGATATGGAATGCTGGCCGAAGCATTGCGCCGTGCCGGCTATGCCGCGGTCGTGATCGGATCGAG
>DATKHX010000383.1:0-2817 GCA_035510075.1 Allostellaceae bacterium | reverse complement strand
TAGATGCGATATAAAGATCGAGCCGGCTGTGCCGGAGGGGGCGACGGAGGAAAGGATGAAGGCGGATTACGTGATTGTCGGCGCGGGATCGGCCGGGTGCGTCTTGGCCAACCGGTTGAGCGAGGACCCGGCGGCGCGCGTGGTGCTGCTCGAGGCCGGCGGGCGCGACCGGAACCCGCTGATCCACATCCCGGCCGGCTATATGAAACTGCTCGACCATCCGACCATAACCTGGGGCTTTACGGCCGAGGCCGATCCCGGGACCAACGGGCGGGCGATCCCGTATCCACGCGGCCGGGTACTCGGCGGTTCGAGCTCGATCAACGGCATGATCTACGTTCGCGGCCAGCCCGAGGATTTCGACCATTGGGGTCAGCTCGGCAATCGCGGCTGGTCGTGGGACGACGTGCTGCCCTTTTTCAAGAAGGCCGAGAGCTGGGAGCGCGGGCAGGACGAGTTTCACGGGCACGGCGGCCCCCTGTTGACCTCACACGCCGCCGACAAGCCGCTGTTGTGCCGGACCATGATCGAGGCCGGGAAAGAGATCGGCCTCGCCTATCACGAAGACGTGAACCATCTGCCGCCGGGTGCGGGCGACAATATCGGCTGGGTTCAGCAAACCCGCCGCGGGCGCCGGCGGCAGAGTGCGGCGCGCACCTATTTGCGCCCGGCGGCAAAGCGCGCCAATCTGCAGATCGTCACCGGCGCCCTCGTCCACCGCGTGCTGCTCGATGGCTCGCGGGCGGTCGGCGTCGAATTCGTCCGCAACGGCGGCGGAAATACAATCGAGCGGGTCGATGCGGCGCGTGAGGTGATCCTGTCCGCCGGCGCCATCGGCTCGCCGCACATACTGCAATTGTCCGGGGTCGGCGATCCCGACCACCTCGGCGGCGTCGGCATAGCGGTGCGGCATGCCCTGCCGGGGGTCGGCAAGAATTTTCAGGACCATTACATCGCGCGCGTCGCCTGTTCCGTCATCGGCGCCAAGACCCTCAACGAAAAGGCCCGCGGCCTGCCCTTTGCCGGGGAGGTGATGCGTTATCTGATCAGCGGGACCGGCATGCTGACCTATGCCTCGTCATTGGTCTGCGCGTCGGTCAAGGTGTTGGAGGAGTCGGCGACCCCCGATGTGCAGTGCCTGTTTTCTCCGGGCAGCTTTGCGCCGGGGCCGGTGCGCCGGCTCGACGACAAGCCCGGCATGACCGTCGGCATGTGGCAGATGCGGCCGTTGTCGCGCGGCTATGTCGAGGCGCGGTCGCCCCATCCGGCTGACCAGCCCGCGATCAACCCGCGCTATTTCGCCGAGGACACCGACCGGCGCGCTGTGGTCGGCGGGCTGAAGATGGTGCGGCGCCTGTTCGCAGCGCCGGCGATGAAGCAATACGTCGCCGCCGAAACCTTGCCGGGCGAGGATGTGCAGAGCGACGACGAGTTGCTCGACTATGCGCGGCAATACGGCTCGACGGTGTTTCACGCGAGCTGCAGCTGCAAGATGGGCCGCGACCAGCTGGCGGTCGTCGACGACCAGCTGCGGGTGCGCGGGCTCCAGGGGCTGCGGGTGATCGACGCCTCGGTGATGCCGGCGGTGACCTCGACCAACACCAACGCGCCGACAATCATGATCGCCGAAAAGGGGGCGGCGCTAATCCTTGCCGACGCCCGGCAGCGGCTGGCGGCGTAACACACGGGAGGTCATTGCGAAAAGCGGAGCGACGAAGCGATCCCCGGCGGGCGAGCCGCGTGCGCGCGTGCGCTACAGATGACTAAGCATCCGATAACCGGTCATCGCTGACACGCGACTAACCGATCGGCCCGGAACCGGAGATGTCATGACAGAAGCAAACAGCAAAAATATTGCAAATGATGATAAAAAGCGCTGTGGGTGGTGTCTTTCCGATCCCCTCTATATCCGCTATCACGACTTGGAATGGGGCGTCCCGGTCTATGACGATAACAAGCTGTTTGAGTTCCTTATCTTGGAGGGGGCACAAGCAGGCTTGAGTTGGTTGACGATCCTGAAACGCCGAGAAGGCTACAGAAAGGCTTTTGCCGATTTCATTCCGGACAGAGTGGTTCGGTTTGACGAGCGTGATGTCCAGCGTCTTGTGAACGATCAGGGGATCATTCGCAACAAAGCAAAAATCAGCGCTGCCATCTCGAATGCTCAACAATTTTTAAAAATTCAGGAACAATATGCATCCTTTGCCAACTATAGCTGGCAATTTGTCGGAGGAAAACCGATTGTCAATCGGCCGAGCGGGTTGGCGGAAATTCCCGCGACATCTCGAGAATCGGACGCCTTCAGCAAAGACCTGAGACAGCGCGGCTTCAAATTCGTCGGTTCTACGATCATGTACGCCCATATGCAGGCCGTCGGCATGGTCAATGACCATTTAACAAGCTGCTTCAGATGCGCGTTATGAGAACCGACGGCCGCCCGATCCCAAGCAGGCAGTAACCCCGGTAGGGTGGGTCTCGAGGCTCGCTTCCCTGGGCCCGACGAGGCGGCAGGATGCGATGTCAGAGGAGTGGGTACCGCAGCGAAGGACATAGCCGTGCAAGCCGATTACGTGATGTCGGCGCCGGCTCGTCGAGCGGGTAGACACGGCGCGCGAGGCGATCGCTGAGGGCGTGGCCGCCGCGCTGGGAAACACTCCACTGGCGCGGGTTGCACAGAGCTTGGCCCCTGTAGTTCGTCAGACGATGGGAAGGCCCTCTCACGCCTATTGACTCACACCCCTCCTGATTTTTCGGGAGATCTCGACACGGACCACAGCTCGCGTTTCTCCATAATACTTCCCCTCATCAGCGCCCGAT
>DATKHX010000382.1:0-11974 GCA_035510075.1 Allostellaceae bacterium | reverse complement strand
GATGTCGTGCGGGACGCGGTTGCCGTCGATCAGGAGGTCGCCCCTCTCGACGTAATCGCCTTCCTGCACACTGATGTGCTTGCCCTTGGGGATCAGGTATTCGACCGGCTCGCCGCCGTCCTCGGTCGGGACCACGATGATCCGCCGCTTGGTCTTGTAGTCCTTGCCGAACTCGACCCGCCCGTCGCTTTCGCTGATGATCGCGAAATCCTTGGGCTTGCGCGCCTCGAACAGCTCGGCGACGCGCGGTAGACCGCCGGTGATGTCACGGGTCTTCGAGGATTCGCGCGGGATGCGGGCCAATACGTCGCCGGCTTTGACCGGCGACCCGTTCTCGACCGACAAGATGGCATCGACCGACATGAAATAGCGCGCCTCGAGGCCGTTGCCGAGCAGCAGCACCTCGCCCGCTTCGTCACGCAAGGTGATGCGCGGCCGCAGCTCGCTGCCGCGCGGCTGCTGCTTCCAGTCGATAACCACCTTCGAGGAGATGCCGGTCGCCTCGTCGACCACCTCGCGCATCGAGAGGCCCTCGATCAGGTCGACGTAATGCGCGATCCCGTCCTTTTCGGTGATGATCGGGATCGTGTACGGGTCCCATTCGGCCAGCCGCTCGCCGCGCTGCACCTGCGCACCCTGGTCGGCCAGCAGCCGTGCGCCATAGGGCAGGCGGTGGCGCGCCTTCTCGCGCCCGGCTTCGTCAAGCAGCACGATTTCGAGATTGCGGCCCATCACCACCGGCACGCCGGTCGAGTTCATCACGACATTGCGGTTCTCGATCTCGACCGTCGCATCGAAGGCCGCCTCGACCGAGGACTGCTCGGCGCCGCGCTGCGCCGCCCCGCCGATATGGAAGGTGCGCATCGTCAGCTGGGTCCCGGGCTCGCCGATCGACTGCGCGGCGATGACGCCGACCGCCTCGCCGATGTTGACCACGGTCCCGCGCGCCAGGTCGCGGCCATAGCACTTGCCGCACACCCCGATGCGCGACTCGCAGGTCAGCACCGAGCGGATCTGCACCACGTCGATGCCGGCGCGTTCGATCTTGTCGACCGCGTCCTCGTCGATCAGCTCGGCGGCGGCCAGGATGACCTCGCCATTCAGCGGGTCAAGGACGTCCACCGCCGCGGTCCGCCCGAGAATGCGGTCGGCAAGCGGGGCGATGACTTCGCCGCCGTCGACGACGGCGCGCGTCATCAGCCCGCGGGTCGTTCCGCAATCAACCTCGGTGATGATTGCGTCCTGAGCGACATCGACAAGGCGCCGGGTCAAATACCCGGAATTCGCCGTCTTCAGCGCGGTGTCGGCCAAGCCTTTGCGCGCCCCGTGCGTCGAATTGAAGTATTCGAGCACGGTCAGCCCTTCCTTGAAGTTTGAGATGATCGGCGTCTCGATGATCTCGCCCGAGGGCTTGGCCATCAGCCCGCGCATCCCGGCCAATTGTTTGATCTGCGCCGCCGAGCCGCGGGCGCCCGAATCCGACATCATCCACACCGGGTTGATCGGTTCGCCCGCCGGCGCCGAGCGGATCATCTTCATCATCTCCTCGGCGACCTTGTCGGTGCAGCGCGACCACACGTCGACGACCTTGTTGTACTTTTCGCCTTGGGTGATCAGGCCGTCCTGGTATTGCTGCTCGTATTGCTTGACCTGGTCCTGCGCCTCGGCGACCAGCACGCGCTTGGCATCGGGGATGATTAGATCGTCCTTGCCGAACGAGATGCCGGCCCGGCACGCCTGGGTGAAGCCCAAGGTCATCAGCCGGTCGCAAAAGATGACGGTCTCCTTTTGGCCGGCATGGCGATAGACCTGGTCGATGACGTTGCTGATCTCTTTCTTGGTCAACAGGGTGTTGATCAGGTCAAACGGGATTGCCGGGTTGCGCGGCAGGATCTCGGACAGCAGCATGCGGCCGGGGGTGGTCTCGACCCGCCGCACAACCGGCTGCGCGTCGGCGTCGACCGTGTGGTAGCGCGCCTGGACGTGGGCGTGCAGCGACACCGACTTCGATTCGAGCGCCTGCTCGATCTCGCCGATGCTGCTGAACACCATGCCCTCGCCCTTCTCGCCGGGGCGCTCCATCGTGATGTGGTAGAGGCCGAGCACGATATCCTGCGACGGCACGATGATCGGCTTGCCGTTGGCCGGGCTAAGGATGTTGTTGGTCGACATCATCAGCACCCGCGCCTCGAGCTGCGCCTCGAGCGACAGCGGCACGTGCACCGCCATCTGGTCGCCGTCGAAATCGGCGTTGAAGGCGGTGCAGACGAGCGGGTGCAGCTGGATCGCCTTGCCCTCGATCAACACCGGCTCGAACGCCTGGATGCCGAGGCGGTGCAAGGTCGGCGCCCGGTTCAGCAATACCGGGTGCTCGCGGATCACCTCTTCGAGGATGTCCCAGACCTCCGGCCGCTCCTTCTCGACCATGCGCTTTGCCGCCTTGATCGTGCTGGCAAGCCCATAGAGCTCGAGCTTCGAGTAGATGAACGGCTTGAACAATTCGAGCGCCATCTTCTTGGGCAGCCCGCATTGGTGCAATTTCAACTCCGGCCCGACGACGATGACCGAGCGGCCCGAATAGTCGACGCGCTTGCCCAACAAATTCTGGCGGAACCGGCCCTGCTTGCCCTTTAGCATGTCGGAAAGCGATTTCAGCGGCCGCTTGTTGGCGCCGGTGATGATGCGGCCGCGCCGGCCGTTGTCGAACAGCGCATCGACCGCCTCCTGCAACATGCGCTTCTCGTTGCGCACGATGATGTCGGGGGCGCGCAATTCGATCAGCCGCTTCAGCCGGTTGTTGCGGTTGATCACCCGTCGGTAGAGATCGTTCAGGTCCGAGGTGGCAAACCGGCCGCCATCCAAGGGCACCAACGGGCGCAGCTCAGGCGGGATGACCGGGACAACTTCGAGGATCATCCATTCCGGGCGGCTCTTCGATTCGATAAAGGCTTCGACGAGCTTGAGTCGCTTGACGAGCTTCTTACGCCGCGCCTCCGAGCTCGTTTCGCGCATCTCGGTGCGCAGCTGCTCACGCTCCTCGCCGAGATCGATCGCCGACAGCATCGTGCGCAACGCCTCGGCCCCGATCGAGGCGGTGAACTGGTCCTCCCCGTAATCGTCCTGGGCCTGGAGATATTCTTCCTCGTTCAACAGCTGGTGCTGCTTCAACGGCGTCAGGCCGGGCTCAATGACAACGTAATTCTCGAAATAGAGAACGCGTTCGAGGTCCTTCAAGGTCATGTCGAGCAACAGGCCGATGCGGCTCGGCAGCGACTTCAAAAACCAGATATGCGCCACGGGCGAAGCCAGCTCGATGTGGCCCATGCGGTCGCGGCGCACCTTCGACAAGGTCACCTCGACGCCGCATTTCTCGCAGATGATGCCGCGGTACTTCATGCGCTTGTACTTGCCGCACAAGCACTCGTAATCCTTGATCGGCCCAAAGATCCGCGCGCAGAACAAGCCGTCGCGCTCGGGTTTGAACGTCCGGTAGTTGATCGTCTCGGGCTTTTTGATCTCGCCATAGGACCAAGAGTGGATGCGCTCCGGGCTGGCGATCGAGATGCGGATCTGATCAAAGCTCTGCGTCCCGGTGACCTGCCCGAAGATGTTCATCAACTCGTTCATGAACGACCCCTCTTAGAAACTCGGTGATTGCGGCGGCCCGAGCGGCGGGCCGTCTCGCTGTTGTTCGTGTGCGCTCAATAATTGCGCTGCTCGAGCTCGACGTTGAGGCCGAGCGACCGCAGCTCCTTGACCAGAACGTTGAACGATTCAGGGATGCCAGCCTCGAAATTGTCGTCGCCGCGGACGATCGCCTCATAGACCTTGGTGCGGCCCGAGACGTCGTCCGACTTGACCGTCAGCATCTCTTGCAAAGTGTATGCCGAGCCATAGGCCTCGAGCGCCCACACCTCCATCTCGCCAAAGCGCTGGCCGCCGAACTGGGCCTTGCCGCCCAACGGCTGCTGGGTGACGAGGCTGTACGGCCCAATCGAGCGGGCATGGATCTTGTCGTCGACCAGATGGTGCAGCTTCATCATGTAGATGTAGCCGACCGTCACCTTGCGGTCGAACGCCTCGCCGGTCCGGCCGTCGACCAGGGTCACCTGGCCCGAGGAGGCGAGCCCCGCCCGTTCCAGCATCGCCACGATGTCGGCTTCGCTCGCACCATCGAACACTGGGCTCGCCATCGGCACGCCGTGCGTGAGGTTGCCGGCGAGCTCGACCAGCTCGTCTGACCCGAGGCGAGCGATTTCCGCGCCTTCCGGCCCCTGGTACAGCTCGCCGAGGACCTGGCGCAATTCGGCGCCGTCGCCCGCGCTGCGCCGGAGCTGGGCCAAGACCTCGCCGATTTTCCGGCCGAGCCCGGCCGAGGCCCAGCCGAGATGGGTTTCGAGGATCTGCCCGACATTCATCCGGCTCGGCACACCCAACGGGTTCAGCACGATATCGATCGGCGTGCCGTCCTCTAGATAGGGCATGTCCTCGCATGGCACGATCCGCGAGATGACCCCCTTGTTGCCGTGCCGGCCAGCCATCTTGTCGCCCGGCTGCAGCTTGCGTTTCACGGCGACAAAGACCTTGACCATCTTCATGACGCCGGGCGGCAATTCGTCGCCCCGCTGCAGCTTTTCGACCTTATTCTCGAAACGCGCAGTCAGCTCGGCGACGGCGTCATCCATCTGTTTTTTGAGTGCCTCGACATCAGCCATGCGGGCGTCGTCGCGCAGCGAGATCTGCTTCCACAGTGCCGGCGGGTATTCGGCCAGCACCGCCTCGGTGATCTCGACCCCCGACTTCATCCCGCGCGGGCCGCCGACCGCGGTCTCCCCGATCAGCAATTCCTTCAGCCGAGCGGCAAAGCTGCGTTCGAGGATCGCACGCTCGTCGTCGCGGTCCTTGGCCAGCCGCTCGATCTCGGCGCGTTCGATCGCGAGCGCGCGCTCGTCCTTGTCGACGCCGCGGCGCGAGAACACGCGCACCTCGACGATCGTACCGGAAACGCCGGGCGGTAGCCGCAGCGAGGTGTCGCGCACATCCGAGGCCTTCTCGCCAAAGATCGCGCGCAAAAGCTTCTCCTCGGGCGTCATCGGCGACTCGCCTTTCGGTGTCACCTTGCCGACCAGGATGTCGCCCGGTTTGACCTCGGCGCCGATATAGACGATGCCGGCCTCGTCGAGGTTTTTGAGCGCCTCCTCGCCGACATTCGGGATATCGCGGGTGATCTCCTCTTGCCCCAGCTTGGTGTCGCGCGCCATCACCTCGAACTCTTCGATGTGGATCGAGGTGAACACGTCGTCGGACACGATCCGTTCGGAAATCAGGATCGAATCCTCGAAATTGTAGCCGTTCCATGGCATGAACGCGCACAACACGTTGCGCCCCAACGCCAGCTCGCCGAGCTCGGTTGACGGGCCGTCGGCGATGATGTCGCCGGCGTCGACCTGGTCGCCAACCTTGACTAGCGGCCGCTGGGTGATGCAGGTGTTTTGGTTAGACCGTTGAAACTTCAACAAATTATAGATGTCGACGCCGGAGGCGGCGGACGAGGTCTCGCCGGTGGCGCGGACGACGACGCGGGTCGCGTCGACCTGGTCGACGACCCCCGAGCGCCGCGCGATGATCGTCACCCCGGAATCGCGCGCGACGGTCTCCTCCATGCCGGTGCCGACGAGCGGCGCTTCGGCGCGGATCAGCGGCACCGCCTGGCGCTGCATGTTCGACCCCATCAGCGCGCGGTTGGCGTCGTCGTTCTCGAGGAACGGGATCAATGCCGCCGCCACCGAAACGAGCTGTTTCGGCGACACGTCGATCAGCTCGATCTCCTGCGGCCGCGTCATGACGAAATCGCCGCCTTTGCGGCAATTGGTCAAATCGGCCGTGACCCGGCCCTCGCCGTCGGTCTCGACATTGGCCTGGGCGATCGCATAGCGGCCCTCGTCCATCGCCGACAGGTAGACCACCTCGTCGGTGACGCGGCCGTCGACGACCCGGCGGTACGGGCTTTCGATAAAGCCGTATTGATTGACCCGGGCATAGGTCGCGAGGCTGTTGATCAGCCCAATATTCGGGCCCTCGGGCGTCTCGATCGGGCAGATCCGCCCGTAATGGGTCGGGTGCACGTCGCGCACCTCGAAGCCGGCGCGCTCGCGGGTCAGCCCGCCCGGACCCAGCGCCGACAGCCGCCGCTTGTGGGTGATCTCCGACAAGGGATTGGTCTGGTCCATGAACTGCGACAGCTGCGAGGAGCCGAAGAACTCGCGCACCGCGGCCGCGGCCGGCTTGGCGTTGATCAGATCGTGCGGCATCACGGTGTCGATCTCGACCGAGCTCATGCGCTCGCGGATCGCCCGCTCCATCCGTAGGAGGCCGATGCGATACTGGTTCTCCATCAATTCGCCGACCGAGCGCACACGGCGGTTGCCGAGATGGTCGATGTCGTCGATTTCGCCGCGGCCGTCCTTGAGCTCGACCAACACCTTGAGGATGGCGAGAATGTCGGCCTTGCGCAGGGTGCGCACGCTGTCGTCGGTTTCGAGGCTCAGCCGCGAGTTCATCTTGACCCGGCCGACCGCCGAAAGGTCATAGCGCTCGGAGTCGAAAAAGAGGCTGTTGAACAGCGCCTCGGCGGTCTCCAGGGTCGGCGGCTCGCCCGGGCGCATGACCCGATAGATGTCGATCAGCGCGTCCTCGCGGGTCGCGTTTTTGTCGATCGCCAGCGTGCTGCGGATGTAGGGGCCGACCGTGACGTGGTCGATGTCGAGCACCGGCAACTCCTCGATCCCGGTCTCGACCGCCTGCGCCAGCGCCGCGGCGGTGATCTCGTCGCCGGCCTCGAAATAGACCTCGCCGGTCGCTTCGTTGATCAGGTCGGAGGCGAAATACCGGCCGATCAATTCGTCGTCGCGCACAAGGATGTCCTCGAGCCCGGCTTCGCGCAGCCGGCGCGCCGTGCGCGGCGTCATCCGCTCGCCCGCCGGAAGCACGATCTCGCCGGTGCGTGCGTCGCGCAGATCGTTGACGAGCTTGCCCTTGAAGTGATCGGGGTCGAACGGCGCCATCCAGCCCTGCGGGCCGTGGCGGAAGACGATCGTCCGGTAGAACCAGGACAGGATCTCTTCCTTGGACATGCCGACGGCTTCGCCGGGCTGCACCGGCTTCGCCTCGGCCTGGCGCTGCGCCCGCAGCTCCTGCGTGGCATCGTCATCGAGCGCCATCAGCAAGGTCGTCGCCGGCAGCTTGCGGCGCCGGTCGATGCGCACGTAGAGGTGGTCCTTGGCGTCGAACTCGAAGTCGAGCCACGAGCCGCGATAGGGAATGACCCGCGCGGCGAACAGATACTTGCCCGAGGAATGGGTCTTGCCCTTGTCGTGGTCGAAGAACACCCCGGGGCTGCGGTGCATCTGCGAGACGATGACCCGCTCGGTGCCGTTGATAATGAACGTGCCGTTTTTCGTCATCAGCGGCATGTCGCCCATATAGACGTCCTGCTCCTTGATGTCGCGGATCGAGCGCGCGCCGGTATCCTCGTCGACGTCCCAGACGACGAGGCGGAGCGTCACCTTCAGCGGCGCGGCAAAGGTGATGCCGCGCTGCTGGCATTCGTCGACGTCGTATTTCGGCGTTTCGAGCTCGTAGCGCACGAATTCGAGCTGGGCACGCTCCGAAAAATCGCGGATCGGAAACACCGACTTCAGAACTTCCTGCAAGCCGACATTGGATCGTTGTTCCGGCGTGGCGCCCATTTGCAGAAAATGGTCGTAAGAACTCTTTTGGACCTCGATCAGGTTCGGCATCGGCGCGACCTCGGGGACGCGTCCGAAGCTCTTGCGGATGCGCTTCTTGCCCGTAAAGGATATTGCCATCATGCTCCTCACTGCGGGCCGCTAGAGCGGACCCAATCTCGGTTCGGCGGCGATGTGCTCGGCGGCACGCGGGCGCAGCATTGCTGCACGCCCGGCGGTCGACTCATCGCACCCTTCACTATCGCCTGAGCCGGCCATCCGGCTAAGCGGCTCGCGTCAGGCGTCTCTCCCATTAGACAACGAAACCCGGCGTGCGCGACGGGTCGCGCCCCGGTTTGCTCGTCTCGCAGCGGCCAGGGACTCGGACGCGCCCACCGCTGTGCGGAAAAAGTTCGTGACAGACCTACTTTATCTCGACAGTAGCACCCGCATCTTCAAGCTGCTTTTTGACTTTTTCTGCCTCTTCCTTGTTGACCCCCTCCTTGATCGGCTTCGGCGCCGCCTCGACGAGATCCTTCGCCTCCTTCAGACCGAGGCTGGTAAGAGCCCGCACCTCTTTGATCACATTGATCTTTTTTTCGCCGATTGCGGCGAGAATGACGTCGAACTCGGTTTGCTCGACGGCTGCTTCGGCCGCGGGCGCCGCGGCACCGGCGGCCGCGACCGCGACCGGTGCGGCGGCCGAAACGCCCCATTTCTCTTCGAGCATCTTCGAAAGTTGGGACGCCTCGATCACGCTCAAGGCCGACAGCTGATCGACCAAACCCGCCAAATCCGGCATTTTTTTCTCCTAGCTCCAAGACCAAACCAAAACGAATACCGCCAAAAGTAACAGCCCGCGGCGCTACGGGGTCTCGTCACCGGCTTCGGCATGGGCCGCGAGCACCCGCGCCAGCTGGCCCGCAGGGACCTGCAACACTGCCGCGATGCGCGTTGCCGGCGCCACCAGGAGCCCGACCAGCCGGGCGCGCAGCTCGTCGAGCGACGGCAGCCCGGCCAGCTCCTTGACCCCGGCCGCGTCCATGACCTGGCCGGCGAGCCCGCCGCCGATAATTGTCAGCTTGTCGTTGCGGTTGGCATATTCGACCGCGACCTTTGCCGCCGCTACCGGGTCGTGCGAAAAGGCGATCGCGGTCGGCCCGCTAAACAGCGGCGACAGCGCCGCAAACGGCGTGCCGTCGAGCGCGCGCTTGGCAAGCCGGTTCTTGGTCACGCGAAAGCGCGCCCCGGCGGCGCGCATCTGGCGCCGCAGCTGCGTCGCCTCGGCGACGGTCATCCCCGATTGATGGGTCACGACAACGCAGGCGGTATCGGCGAGATCCTGCTGCAGCGTCTCGACCAATTTTTGTTTTAGTCCTCGCTCCACGCCGCTCTCCGAACTCGCCCTTCGCTTCTTCCGTCAAACGAAGGAATCCATCCCCGCCGCCGCACCACCGCTGCGGCGCGACAACTCCGCTTAGACCCTGGCGTCCTCGGCCAGATCCGACAATTCGAGCTTGACACCCGGCCCCATCGTCGAGCTAAGGCTCACCTTCTTGATATACGTGCCTTTGACGCCGCTCGGCTTGTTGCGGGTGATGGCGCCGACAAAGGCGCGCACATTATCCGCAAGCGCGTCGTCGGTAAAGCTCGCTTTGCCGACCCCGGCATGCACCAGCCCGGCCTTTTCGGCACGGAATTCGACCTGCCCGCCCTTGGCGGCGCGCACCGCTTCGCCGACATTCTGCGTCACCGTGCCGAGCCTCGGGTTCGGCATCAGCCCGCGGGGTCCCAGGATCTTGCCGAGCCGCCCGACCAGCGCCATCAGATCCGGCGTTGCGACGGCGCGATCGAAATTGATCTCGCCGGCCTGCACCTTTTCCGCGAGGTCTTCGGCGCCGACCATGTCGGCGCCGGCGGTTTCGGCCTCCTTGGCCTTGTCGCCGCGGGCGAACACCGCGACCCGCACCGTCTTGCCGGTGCCGTGCGGCAGCATCACCGTCCCGCGCAGATTCTGGTCCTGCTTGCGCGGGTCGATGTTGAGGTTCATCGCCACCTCGACGGTCTCGTCGAATTTCGCCGAAGCGCGCGACTTGATTAGCTGGACCGCCTCACCGAGCTGATGCGCCTTCGCCGGGTCGAGCCCCTCATACGCCTTCTTCAACCGCTTGCCGATTTTCGCCATTGTTCTTTACTCCACCACTTCGAGCCCCATCGAGCGCGCCGAGCCGACCAGCATCCGGCAGGCGCCCTCGACATCCTTGGCGTTGAGGTCCGGCATCTTTTTTTCCGCGATCTCGCGGATCTGCGACATCGTCACCCGGCCGACGGTGCTGCCTTTGCCCGTCGTCTGCGAGCCCTTCTCGACCCCCGCTGCTTTCTTCAGGAAATAGCTGTTGGGCGGGCTCTTCGTCACAAAGGTGAACGAGCGGTCGCCAAACGCCGTGATCACGACCGGGATCGGCATGCCGGGTTCGAGGCTCTGCGTCGCCGCGTTGAACGCCTTGCAGAATTCCATGATGTTGAGCCCGCGCTGGCCGAGCGCCGGACCGATCGGCGGCGACGGGTTGGCCTTGCCGGCCGGGACTTGCAACTTGATGATGCCGACGACTTTCTTTGCCATTTACTTCTCTCTGGTCAGCACGTTCTTGTCATTGCGAGGAGCGCATCGACGAAGCAACCTCGGCAGAAGCGGTTCGTAGGAGCTGGATTGCGTCGTGCAACCCCGCAGCCGCGCCGGCTTGTGGCTCGCAATGACAGCGTCGGCTCGCTCCGTGCCCGATCTTAAGAAAATTGCGAAATATCGAGGAGTCATCCGTTATTCCCGCGAAAGCGGGAACCTAGGGCGAGCGACGTGCGGTCGCCCCCCTGTTCCGGCCAGGGCAGGCTCTGGACCCCCGCTTTCGCGGGGACGACGGTAAGATCCCGGGATCGTTCGCCTCATTTCGAATCAGCCGCTCACACCTTCTCGACCTGCGAGTATTCGAGCTCGACCGGGGTTGCGCGGCCAAAGATCGACACCGCGACCTTGACCCGCGCCTTCTCCTCGTCGACGTCCTCGACCAGCCCGTTGAACGAGGTGAACGGCCCGTCGCACACCCGAACCTGCTCGCCGACCTCGAAGGTGATCGACGGCTTTGGCCGCTCAATCCCCTCCTGGACCTGATGCATGATGCGCGCGGCCTCATGCTCGCTGATCGGCGACGGCCGGCCGCGCCCGCCGAGAAAGCCGGTGACCTTGGCGGTGTTCTTGACCAGATGCCAGGTCTCGTCGCTGAGATCCATCTTGATCAGCACATAGCCCGGAAAGAACTTGCGCTCCGAGCTGACCTTGGCGCCGCGCTTGACCTCGACTACCTCTTCGGTCGGCACGAGGATCTGCTCGAATTTGTCGGCCACACCCTTCTGCTCGGCCTGCTCGCGGATCGAGGCGGCGACTTTCTTCTCGAAGCCCGAATAGACATGGATCACATACCAGCGGCTCGTCATCGCTCTCGCCCGTCAGCTCCCCAGCCCGAAGATCAGGCGCACGCCAGCCGAGCAGATCTGATCGACCAGAAAAAAGAACCCGGCGGCGATGAACACCATGACAAACACCATGGCCGTCGTCGTGACGGTCTCCTTGCGGGTCGGCCAAGTGACGCGCGAGACCTCCTGCCGCACCTCTTCGACGAATTTGACCGGGCTCGTTCTTGCCATGATCCGAAACTATTCGCGCTCACTGTTGTGCACCGCCGCTGATATGGCATTGCCGCCGGCCGCATTCCAGCAGGCAGGCGCCTCGGCCGCGCTGGCAGGAGTGGAGGGGCTCGAACCCCCAACCCCCGGTTTTGGAGACCGGTGCTCTACCAATTGAGCTACACTCCTAACTCGATCCTGTCCGCCGGGACATATGCCCGCGCCGCGCCCACCGCTGCGTGGGTCCCGCCTCCCTGCCCACTTACAAGAGGGCTGGGGCGACCTACTTGATGATTTTGGCGACGACGCCGGCGCCGACGGTGCGGCCGCCCTCGCGGATCGCAAAGCGCAAGCCTTCGTCCATCGCGATCGGCGCGATCAACTCGATCTCCATCGAGATGTTGTCGCCCGGCATCACCATCTCCGTGCCCTCGGGCAGGTGCACCGTGCCGGTCACGTCGGTCGTGCGAAAATAGAATTGCGGCCGGTAGTTGCCAAAAAACGGCGTGTGCCGCCCGCCCTCCTCCTTGGTCAGGATGTAGGCCTCGCACTGAAAGCGCGTGTGCGGC
>DATKHX010000381.1:0-8856 GCA_035510075.1 Allostellaceae bacterium | reverse complement strand
TGCCGGATGCCGCGGAACCGGTTGGGGCTCGCGGCTTGCAACGCTTGCAACACCGGCTCGACCCGGTCACCCAGCTTGAGGTCGGCGTGGCCGATGATCGCCGCAGCCGCCCGAAACGGGCCATAGAGCCCGGTGGCGCTGGCGGCGGCGAGGCCCTGGACGAATTCGACTTCGCCGACCGGGCGCAGCTCTGGCGGCCCGTCGGGGCGATACATTGACCTCGCCTCGATAAAGACGGTGGAGCGCACGTCGTGGCCGCAATTGACGTCGGCCGCCAATTCGTGAAGCAGATAGCGCTGGTAGGGAATGCGTTCGGAACGAAAATCCCAGAAGTGATGATGCGGATCGCAGATCGCGATCTCCGGCTCCAACGTCTGCTCCTCCGTCAATGCCAGCCAGTCGTTTCCTCCGTAAGGCATCGGGACCTCCTCGATCGGCTTGCTTCACCCTGCCGCGCGGGACAGCATAGGGCGACCCTGCGATCGACGGAAGACGACGGGAGACGCGGTCGATGTATGTCGGGACCCAGATCAAGCCGCGGGACGACAGCGACTACCGGGTTTGGGCGCAGCTCGGGGTCACCCATGTCTGCGTCGACCCGCCGGGTAACCCGCATCATTGGAGCCTCGACGACCTCAAGCGGCATCGCGAGCATGTCGAGTCGTTCGGCCTCTCGCTCGACATGGTGCAATTGCCCATGTCCTCGGCCCCGATCGAGCAGCAGCAGAGCCCGCACATCCTGTTGGCGAAAGAGCCTGAGCGGCAGCGCGAGCTCGACAGCATCTGCGCCTTGATCGAGCGGCTCGCCGCGGCGGGCATTCCGGCGGCGAAATACAATCTGACGATCATCGGCATCCCACGCACCGAGCGCGAGCCGGGCCGCGGCGGCTCGCAGAACGCGGCGTTTCGCTGGAGCCGCGCCTATCAGGCGGCACCGCCGACGGCGGCCGGCATCGTCTCCGAGGACGAGTATTGGGAGCGGATCGACCATTTCCTTGCCGCGGTGGTCCCGGTCGCGACCGCGGCCAAGGTGCGGCTCGCCTGTCATCCGCAGGACCCTTATACGCCGCCCGGCTATCGCGGCGTCACCAGCGTGCTCGGCACGGTCGACGGGCTGAAGCGCTTCGTCGCGACGCACGAGAGCCCGTTTCACGGCCTCAATTTCTGCCAGGGAACCGTCTGCGAGATGCTCGAAGACCCGGCGCGCGAGATCTTCGACCTGATCCGTTGGTTCGGCGCGCGCGGCAAACTGTTCAACGTTCATTTCCGCAACATCAAGGGCCGCCGGCTCGACTTTGTTGAGGCGTTTCCCGACGAGGGTGACATCGACATGGCGCGCGCGATCGCGTGTTATCGCGATGTCGGATACGAGTACATGCTGATGCCGGACCACGTGCCGCGGATCGACGGCCGCGATCCCTCGGGCGTCGCCTTTGCCTATTGCTACGGCTACACCCAGGCCCTGCTCGACGCGCTCGCGCCCCGTCCGGCAAGTGCGAGCGGCTGACTATCGGCTTGACAGCATGTCTCTCACAGGAGACATATTGTCGGTGATCGAGACCGTCAGACCGAGACCTTTGCGGCTTGGTTCCGGAAGCTACGGGACTGCCGAGCGAGAGCGCGTATTCAGGTGCGGATCGATCGTCTGTCGCTTGGCGATCGCGGCGATTTCAAACCGGTCGGTGAAGGAGTGTCGGAGCTTCGGATCGATTACGGTCCGGGATACCGGGTGTACTTTGTCCAACCGGGCGACAAGCTGATCGTGTTGCTCGCCGGCGGCGACAAACGCACTCAGGCCGAGGACATCGCCATGGCGTTAAGACTGGCACGCCTCCTATAAGAGAACGCAATGACTGAAGCCAAGACAATCGTCTGGAATACCGAAGACCACCTCGAAACCCCCGAAGATATCGCGGCCTATCTGGAAGCCGTTTTTGAGGACGGTGATACGGATTTGATCGCTCACGCCTTGGGCGCCGTCGCTCGCTCGAAGGGCATGACGGAGATCGCACGCCGCACCGGACTGGGTCGGCAGAGCCTTTACAAGGCGCTTTCGCCCGAGGGGCAGCCTGAATTCGAAACGGTTCTGAAAGTGGTGCGGGCGCTTGGCCTGAAGCTGACCGTGGCCTCGGTGTGACGGCCGCGACCCTTTCAGGCGTCGCCTTTGCCTTTGCCTTTGCTTCGGTCATATCCGAGCTCCACACACGTTCGAACGGGAGGAACTCATGGCATCGACGGTGACCGCAATGCCCGCGCGGATGTCGGCCGAGGAATGGCAGACGCGGCTCGATCTTGCCGCCTGCTACCGGCTCGTCGATCTGTTCGGATGGTCGGATTTGATCAACACCCGCATCACCGCGCGCGTGGCGGGGCAGCCCGACCGTTTCCTGATCAACCCCTACGGCTTGCTGTTTGACGAGGTGACCGCGTCGTCGCTGGTCAAGATCGATGCCGAGGGCAACCCGGTCGAGCCCTCGCAATACGAGGTCAACAGCGGCGGCTTTGCGATCCCCAGCGCGCTGCACAAGGCCCGGCCGGAAACAGCATGCGTGCTCCACACCCATTCGGTCGCTGGCTGCGCCGTCTCGATGCAAAAGGACGGCCTCTTGCCGCTCAACCAGCATGCGCTGCAGGTGATCGGCGACATCGCTTATCACGACTACGAGGGCACGGCGCGGAACCCCGAAGAACGCGCGCGCTTTCTCGCCGATCTCGGCGACCGCCACATCATGGTCCTGCGCAATCACGGCCTCTTGATCGTGGGCGAGAGCATTGCCGCCGCATTTGTCGCGACCTATCGCATGGAGCGGGCATGCGCGATGCAGCTCGCCTTTCAGCAATCGGGCGCCGAGTTCCACCCGATCGCCGAGAAGGTCGTCGGTGCCGCCTATGGTCGCGCCGCCGCCGGTGGCCGCAATGACCCGGCCAAATTCCAATGGCCGGCCTTGTTGCGCAAGCTCGACCGGATCGACCCGTCCTACAAGGAATAACCGAGGTCTCTGTTACGGGAACGCGCTGAGGCCCCGCCGCCCACGGACGCCCCCGACAGGCCCCCACAATCACGCCCGCAAGGTCAGGACGATGCCGGCGACGATCAGCCCGATGCTGACCACGACTTCGGCGTCGACGGCGCCGCCAAAGATCAGCGTCGACAGCAGAAAGCCGCCGACCGGGGTCAACGCCAGCACCTGCCCCGCAACCGCAGCCGACATCATCGTAAGAATCTTGCTCCAGAGGAAATATCCGAGCGCCGTCGTCACGACCCAATTGTAGGCGAGGATCGCCACCAGCCCGGGCGACCATCGGATCGGCTGACCGACGGCACTCGGCAGCGCGATCGCCGCAACCACGATCGAGCTGACGGCGAGCTGCCAAACCGTCTGCACCCAGAACGACGAGCGCCAGGTGTGCCGGCGATAAAGGCACGAGCCCAGCGCCCACGCGATCGCGGCGAGCAGCAGCAGCCCGTTGCCCGCCAGCGCGCGCCGGCTGCTCCAATCGACAAGGCCCGGGTTCATGAACAGGACCACACCCGCAAAGCCGATCGCGGCACCGGCAAGCTGAAAGCGCCCCAGCGGCTCCGGCCACAACCAGAGCCCGATCGGGATCGCCCAGAGCGGCATCGTGTAGGCGAGCACGATGGCTCGCCCGGCCGGCACCATCGCCAGCCCGATGATGCTGCAGATCAGGAACGCGGCGACTTGGAGCTGCCCGACCCAAAACAGCCCGAGCCGCTCGCCGCGCACCGGCAGAAGCGGCATCCCGCGCGCGAGCAGCGTGGGGGCGAAGAGGGCGAGCGCGCCGAGGAGCCGCAAAAGCACGAACAGCAGCGGTGGTGCGCCGCCGAGCGCGAGCTTCATCAGCGGCCAATTGCCGGCCCAGCTCACGACGATCACCGCGAGATAAAAATATACGATGCGCGGCATTGCGGCGCTGATGCTCAAATTGGCCTCGACCCTTGACTTAGATTGCCGTGGCTGCGACCCAGAACAGGTGTGCAAGAACGGCGATTTGCTCGTATATCGTGCCGCTGATGCGCCAGGAAGCGGATCCCGGTCTGAGGCTGTCCTGGATAGGCCACGGACCGGACCAGAGGACCGGGATGACGAGGAAAGCCGCAGATGGCCGAGCTTTTGTTTCGCGATGACGGGTATTTGCGCGGCTGCGCAGCGCGGGTTGCGGCCGTCGACGGGCGCGGCATCCGGCTCGACCGCACCGTGTTTTATCCAACGGGCGGCGGCCAGCCGGGCGACACCGGCGCCTTGCGGCTCGCTTCGGGCGAAACCGTCGCGATCGTCGACACGATAAAGGGCGAGGCACCCGAGGAGGTCATCCATGTCCCCGCTCCCGGCGCGGCAGTGCCGGAGCCGGGCGCCGACGTCACGGTCGAAATCGACTGGGAGCGCCGTCATCGGTTGATGCGAATGCACACCTGCCTGCATCTGTTGTGCGCGGTGGTGCCGGGGGCGGTAACCGGCGGCCAGGTTGCCGACGGCCGCGGCCGGCTCGATTTCGACATACCGGGGTCGAGGCTCGACAAGGAGGCGATCGCCGCCCGGCTCAACGAATTGATTGCGGCAAAGCATCCGGTGACGCCGCGCTGGATCGGCGATGAAGAACTCGCCGCCCAACCCGATCTCGTGCGCACGATGTCGGTCAAGCCGCCGACCGGCAGCGGCCGGGTGCGGCTAATCGAGATCGCCGGGGTCGATCTGCAGCCCTGCGGCGGGACCCATGTCGGCAACACCGGCGAGATCGGCCGAGTTGCGGTCATGAAGATCGAAAGCAAAGGCCGACAAAACCGCCGTATCATCGTCGCCTTTGCCGGGTGACCGCAGGAGGAACGCGATGCCCTATGCCCATCCCGAGGCGCTGGTCGGCAGCGACTGGCTCGCGGCACACCTCGACGATCCGCAGGTGCGGGTCGTCGACGCCTCGTTCACATTGCCGGGCATCGCCCCCACCGCGCGCGAGAATTACGACAAGGGCCACATCCCCGGCGCGGTGTTTTTCGACATCGACGACATCGCCGAGGCGGGGACGCGCCTGCCGCACATGATTCCGTCGGCCGATCTGTTCGCACACAAGATCGGCGCGCTCGGCATCGGCGACGGCGACAAGGTCGTCGTTTACGACAGCGCGGGCCTGTCCTCGGCGGGGCGCGCGTGGTGGATGCTGTGCCTGTTCGGCCACGCCGATGTGGCAGTGCTCGACGGCGGGTTGCCGAAATGGAGAGCCGAGGGCCGGCCGCTCACCACCGCGGTCCCGACGCCGGCGCCGGGCCGGTTCACCGCACGCTTCGACCCGTCATTGGTGCGCGACCGGGCCGCGGTCCTCGCCAATCTTTCGACCCGCCGCGAGCAAATCGTCGACGCCCGCGCCGCCGGCCGCTTCGACGGCAGCATGCCCGAGGCCCGCCCCGGTCTGCGCAGCGGCCACATCCCGGCGAGCCGCAACCTCCCGTACGACCAGGTGACCGATCCCAAGACGAAACAGATCAAGAGCGCGGAAGAGCTGACGGCGCTGTTTCGCGATGCCGGGGTGGCCCTCGACCGGCCGGTCGTCACCAGCTGCGGCTCGGGCGTGACCGCCTGCGCGCTCGCCTTCGCCTTGCACCTGATCGGCCATCCGGGGGCGGCGGTTTACGACGGCAGCTGGTCCGAGTGGGGTCTGCCCGGCGACACCCCAGTCGCGACCGGGCCGGCCGCCGAGGGCTGACCCGGTGCTGTGCCACGACACGATTACCTATCTCGAAATGCTGGCGCGCCCGCCGACCGCACGGGTGCCGCTCCCGGCCGGCAAGCTCGCGCTGATGCTGGCCGAGAATTGCACGGTGTCGTTCTACCGCTACATCTACGACACGGTCGGCGAGCCGTGGCTGTGGTTCGAACGGCGGCTCTTCGGCGACGCCGCCTTGGCCCGGCTGATCAACAAGCCGACGATCGAGATCTTTGTCCTTTATGTCGGGGGCGTGCCGGCCGGGTTTTTCGAGCTCGACACCGCCGAGCCGCGCGAGACCAAGCTCCTCTATTTCGGGCTGATCCCCGATTTCATCGGCCGCGGCTATGGCCCCTATCTGCTGCAGGCGGCGATCGACCGCGCCTGGACCGCCCGCCCGATCGACCGCTTCTGGCTGCACACCTCGACCTATGATCACCCAAAGGCGCTCGCGACCTATCAGCGTGCCGGCTTCGCCGTCTATGCCCGCCGCCCGGCGTCGTTCGAGGACCCGCGCCGCAACGGGATCCTGCCGCGCAGCCTGCGTCACCGCCTGCTGCCGCCGCTCGACGATCGGTAGACTAAAGCCCGGGCGAAGATTATCGTCCGCGCTGGTTCCGCGAACCGGCCGTCTGGTGAAAATCCAGCGAGAGCGCTGGGTTCTGGAGTGCCGTCGCAAACATCAGGAGAAGGCGGATGACGAGCATGCGCGTCCGGTCCGAAGGCGACGGTCTGGACCTCGCGGTTCCCACCCGGCCCGACGCCGCGCCGGCCGGGCCGGCGCGGCGGGTCGTCGCATTTTTTTTGCGCGAGATACGCGAAATCCTACCCCCCACGATCTTCTTTTTCATTGGCTTTAACCTGATCGTGGTGACGACCAACCTGCTGCTTGCCGACTACGATGCCCAGTTCAGCAGCTTCATGCTCACCACCGCGGCAGCGCTCGTCGTCGGCAAAGCTGTGCTGGTCGCCAACGCCATGCGATCGCTACGCCGCTATGATCGTGCGCCGCTTGTCCGGCCGATCCTGTTCAAGACGCTTTTTTATTGGGCCGTGGTGTTCGTTGCGCGGCTGCTCGAGCATTTCGTCAAATTCTGGCTTGTCGAGCACCATCCCCCGGGCAGTTTCTTGCCGCACATGGTGGCGACCTTCTCGTGGGATCGCTTCATTGCCATCCAGCTGTGGATACTGGTGCTGTTCCTGGTTTACGTGACGGCGTCCGAACTCAATCATCTGTTTGGCGAGGGCGAGCTGTGGCACATCTTGTGGACCAGCCGACCGTCCGAATTGCCGTTGAACCGGCGGCAACGGATCCTCGAGCTCGTCCGCCTGAGCAAGCTTGCCGACACCCACTCGGTCGACGAATTCCGCGATCCGACCAGCGTTGCGCACAGCCAGTTGATCGATATTGTACGCCGGCTCGCAATCGAACCTCGGCCGCACCCTGCTGTCGAATAAAGAAGCAGCTAGCGCCCTGACGATACCATAAGAGCAAACGTCAGCAAAAGAAGGCGCCGGCAATGATGGACGCTCCGGCAGCGCCAAGCGCGCAGAGGTTCGAAGTCAGGGTGACGGCCGACAGCCATTTTGCCTGGCTGCGCACGCGCCTCAGCCTCGAACGCACGATGATGTCGTGGGTGCGGACGGCAGTCTCGCTGATCGGCTTCGGATTTGCGATCGTCCAGTTTTTCGAACGCATGCAGCAGATGCCCGGCGTCCGCCCCGCCAATCTTCCAAACGCGCCGCAATACCTGGGGCTGGCGCTGATTTCTTGCGGCGTCTTAGCCCTCGTCATTTCAATTTGGCAGTACTGGTGGACGATCCGCTACATGTGGGGTGGGACCTTCTCCGCAATCGCCGGAATGACCAGCGAGGGGAAGCAGTCGCCGGTGATCGCGATTGCCGTCATCCTGATCGGCATCGGCGTATTCGCATTCTCTGCGGTGCTGCTGCGCCTCGTGTAACCGGCCTCGGCCGTAGGACCGGGCAACGACGACTTTCGAAACAACCGAACCAAATGGAGGGAGATCGCGATGGCGAAAGCAGGTAGGCCGAACATCCTCGTGCTCCGGGGCGACGACATCAGCTGGTGGAAGGCGGCCGAATAACAGGGACGGGGAGACCGAGCCGATGTTCGATTTGGATCGCTTTATCGCCGACTGCCGCAGTGCCGTCGCCGCGGATTCGAGCCACAAGGCGGTGCGCGAAGTCGTCGCGCGCGCCGTCTGCGACCCCGCCGCAATCCTCGGGGGGCTCGGCGAGCCGCAGCGCGCCGGGGTCGAGCCGCTCTATTGCTCCGCGACCCTGACGATCCTCAACGTCGTGTGGGGGCCGCGGATGACGGTGATCCCGCACAACCACCTGATGTGGGCGGTGATCGGCGTCTATACCGGGCGCGAGGACAACATCTTCTGGCGCCGGTTGCCCGCCGAAGCGGAAAGGATCGAGGCCGCCGGAGCCAAATCCCTGGGTCCGCGCGATGCCGAGCCGCTCGGCCGCGACATTATTCACACCGTCACCAACCCGTTGCCGCGGCTGACCGGGGCGATCCACGCCTATGGCGGCGATTTCTATGCTGCCGCACGCAGCGAGTGGGACCCCGAGACCCTGACCGAGCGGCGTTACGACATCGAGCGCAACCGGCGCCTGTTCGAGGACGCAAACCGCGCCCTCGCCGCGATGTGAGGAGACCGCGATGACGGTGAAGCTGTTCGCCTTTACCTGCGGCTGGTTGAGAGGCGAGTTCCACCGCCTAATGGAAGGCGGCGAGGGCGAGATCGACCTGCCGATCCCGGCCTACCTGATCGAGCACCCGAAAGGGGCGATGCTGTTCGACACCGGCATGCACCCGGATTGCCAGCACGACCCGGCCGGGCGCATCGGCCCGCGGGTCACGGAATTGTTTGCGTTCAACTACCATCCGGGGGAGGAGGTCAGCGCCCGGCTCACCGCGATCGGCCGCGACCCGGCAAAGATGATCGACCTCGTCGTCAATTCGCATTTCCATTTCGACCATGTCGGCGGCAACGCCTTGATCCCGAACGCGACGATGGTCGTGCAGCGGCGCGAATGGGAGGCCGGGATGGACCCCGACATCGCCGCCCGGCGCGGCTTCAACCGGCGCGACTTCGACCTCGG
>DATKHX010000380.1:0-2771 GCA_035510075.1 Allostellaceae bacterium | reverse complement strand
TGTCGCGGCTCAATTACGACCGCGCGCCGGCGGCGGCATTGGCGCTGACGACCGACAGCTCGGTGCTGACCGCGATCGGCAATGATTACGGTTTCGACCGGGTCTTCGAGCGCCAGATCCGAGGGCTCGGCAATGCCGGAGATGTGTTCGTCGCGCTGTCGACCTCGGGCCGCTCGCCTAACATCCTGCGCGCGATCGACGCGGCGCGCGACAAGCGGCTCGCGGTTGTCGGGCTGACCGGCCGGACGGGCGGCGAAATGCGCCGGCGCTGCGACATCTGCCTGCACGCGCCATCGGATTCGACGACGCTCATCCAGCAGCTCCACATCATCGCCGGGCACATTATCTGCGGGCTCGTCGAAGAGCGGCTCTTCCCGCAGCGTGGCTGAGCAAATGCCCCGAAGCGATAGCGGCAATTCCGAATCCGATACGCGGCCGTAGCGCGCGATGAACCAGCGATGGCTGCGGCCGGCCGCGTTTCTCGATCGCGACGGCGTGTTGAACCACGATGACGGCTATGTCGGGACACGCGCGCGATTTCGCTGGGTCGACGGCGCACCGGCCGCGGTCAAGAGGCTGAACGACGCCGGCCGCTTCGTCTTTGTCGTCAGCAACCAATCAGGGGTGGCCCGCGGGCTTTATTCGGAGGCGGATGTGCGCGAACTGCACGGACAGATCGCCGCCGAGCTCGCGGCGACGGGCGCGCATATCGACGATTTCCGCTATTGCCCGTTCCACCCGGAGGCGGTTCTCGCCGAATACCGCCGGGTCAGCGATTGGCGCAAGCCGGCGCCCGGGATGATCGAGGATCTCTTGCGCTCTTGGCCGGTCGACCGCGAGGCGAGCTTTCTGATCGGCGACAAGGCGTCCGATTGCGCCGCCGCGGCCGCCGTCGGGATTGCCGGCCACCTGTTTCCCGGCGGCGATCTCGATCGCTTTGTCGCCGGGATACTGGCTCGCGGAGACGGTCAGACCCTGGCGGTTGCGGAGAGGCGGGGCGATCGCTGAACGAAGAGCAGCCGATCGAGGCTCCACACTCCCGCACCTGCGACAGACAAATAGAAGAAGATAAAGCAATAGAGAATTGCCGCGTCGCCGCCGTTCAGCGACGGGAAAAAATTCTTGGGAAAATGCGCCATGAAATAAGCGACGGCCATGTCCCCGGACAGGATGAAGGCGACGGGCCGGGTGAACAACCCGATGCAGATCAGCCCTCCGCCGATCAATTCGATCACGCCCTGCACCCCGAGCAGCGATGCGAGTTGCAGATGAGCGAACATCGCCGACACTGGGAAGCCGAACAGCTTGGACGTGCCGTGCTCAAGGAAGGTAAGACCGACGACAAAGCGCAGGATGCTCAACATGCGCGGCTCCCAGGCGGGCCACCAAGTGTCGTTGTCGGGCATGAGCCAGTCTCCCTGACGTGAGTTCTCGACCATCTAACGTTCGAGCCGGTAGTCAGGTTAACCCTGATTGCCGGCGTTGCACAACTTTTGCGCCGACCCAGAGAGCCGTGGCGCTGGCGCCGCTGCCCGCGCCCATCTAAATTCGACTTTTGGTTAAAGAGAATAGGCGCTGACATGGCCGCGCAGGTTCGCACGGTAGCGTTTCACGGGATCGAGGTCATCGAGGTCGAGACCCAGGTGACGATCGCTTCCGGCCTGCCGGCCTTCACCGTCGTCGGCCTGCCGGACAAGGCGGTCGCCGAATCGCGCGAGCGGGTGCGCTCGGCATTGCAATCGCTCGGGCTGGCGCTGCCGCCAAAGCGCATCACGGTCAATCTCGCCCCCGCCGACGTATTGAAGGAGGGCAGCCATTTCGACCTGCCGATAGCACTCGCGCTGCTGGTCGCGATGGAGGCGTTGCCGGCCGACGAGCTCGCCAGCTATACGGCGCTCGGCGAATTGTCGCTCGATGGCTCGGTCACCAGTGTCGCCGGCGTGCTGATCGCCGGCCTCTTCGCTGCCGGCCATGACAGCGGCATCATCTGCCCCGAAGCATGCGGTGGCGAGGCGGCATGGGCTGGCGAGATCGAAGTCATCGCCGCGCCGAGCCTCTTGGCGATCGTCAATCACTTCAAGGGAACTCAATTGTTGCCGCCTCCGGAGCCGCGGCTGGTGGCCTCGGCCATTGCCGGGCTCGACATCGCAGACGTAAAGGGCCAGGAAAGCGCCAAGCGCGCGATCGAAATCGCCGCCGCCGGCGGTCACAATTTGTTGATGGTCGGACCGCCGGGATCGGGCAAGTCGATGCTCGCGGCGCGCCTTCCGGCATTGCTGCCGCCGCTCGAACCGGCCGAAGCCTTGGAGCTCGGCATGATCCAGTCGGTCGCGGGCGGGTTGCGCGGCAGCGGGTTGACGCGCGAGCGGCCGTTCCGCGAGCCGCACCATTCGGCCTCGCTCCCGGCATTGGTCGGCGGTGGCATGCGCGCGCGGCCGGGCGAAATCTCGCTCGCCCATCAGGGCGTGCTCTTTCTCGACGAATTGCCGGAGTTCAACCGCGCCGCCCTCGAAGCGTTGCGCCAACCGCTCGAAACCGGCCGGGTCAGCGTCGCCCGCGCCAATGGCCACGTCACCTACCCGGCGCGCTTTCAGCTGATCGCGGCGATGAACCCGTGCCGCTGCGGCCACTTCGCCGAAGCCGCCTGCGGCCGCGCACCGCGCTGCGCTGAGGATTACCAGGGCCGGCTTTCGGGGCCGCTGCTCGACCGCATCGACCTGCACATCGACGTGCCGGCGGTGTCGCCCGCCGATCTCGCCCTGCCGCCGCCG
>DATKHX010000379.1:0-2530 GCA_035510075.1 Allostellaceae bacterium | reverse complement strand
TTGCTGGCGAGTCGCGGTTGGGAATCGCCTGCTCTGCTCGAGCGCGCCACGCTCGCGCGGCGCGAGTTGATCGCGGCACGCATAGGCGGTTCGTGGTGGGGGCGAGGCATATTGTCGGGAGGGGAAGGGATCGCTCTCGTCGATGGCGAGGCGATGGGTTCGTCACGGCCCGAAGCGGCCCTGCGCGCCATGCTCGCGGCAGCATTGGCGGAGAACCCTGCAGACAAGGTCGTCGTGGTTTCCCCCGGCCCGCAGGGATCTGAGCTTGACCGCGCGGCGGTACGCGACGGTTGCGATGTGGTGAGGGGGCCAGTCGATGCGTGGGCGGCGGTCGAGCGTGCCGACCGCGTCTATACGATCGGTGGCGAACTCGGCTTTCTCGCTTTGCTCGCCGGCCGCGACGTCTGTTGTTTTGGCGACACGTTTTATTCCGGATGGGGCGTGACGCGGGATGCCCCGGAGGCGGCGCAACGGCCGTTCCGCCGGGGCCTCGACGAGATTTTTGCCGGCGCGTGTCTCCTCGCGACGCGGTATCTCGATCCCTATCGGCAAAAGCGCGCGTCGTTCGAGGACATCGTGTCGATGCTGTCGGATTGGCGCAAAATCGATCGGGCCAATCGGCGGGTAGCGGTCTGCGTCGGCATGTCGTTCTGGAAGCGCCGCCGCGTCGCCGACTTCTTTCGGTCCAGCGTCGGCACCCCGGCTTTCCGACGCACCACCGAGCGCGCTTTGGCGGCGGCGAGCGCCAGGCCCGGCGGCGCGGTTGCGGTCTGGGCCTCGCGCGCCCCGGAAGGGTTCGTCGCGTCAGCCGAGCGCCGGCGCATTCCGATCATCTGGGTCGAGGACGGCTTTGTCCGTTCGGTCGGCCTCGGATCGGACTTTGTGCCGGCCGCCTCGCTCGTGGTCGACAGCCGCGGAATGCATTACAACCCTGGCGTTCGAACAAACCTGCAACGGCTTTTGCTCGAGACTGAATTCGACGAGCGAATCATCGAGCGCGCGCGTTCGCTGACCGCGCAGCTGATCGCGCGCGGCATCACCAAATACAGCCGCGGCGCCGCGGCCCTGTCGCTCGACGCGCCGCGCAACCGGCGACGGATCCTGGTGCCGGGACAAGTCGAAGACGATTTGTCGGTGCTGCTCAATCGCGGCGAGGTTCAGGGCAATCTCGACCTGTTGCGCCGCGTCCGCGCCGCCAACCCCGACGCCTTCATACTCTATAAGCCGCATCCCGATGTCGATGCGGGACACCGCAAGGGTGCCATCCCCGATTCGCTTGCCGCGGGTTTCGCCGACAGGGTCATTCGAGGCGTCTCGACGGCAGCGCTGCTCGGCGAAATCGACGAGCTGCACACACTGAGCTCGCTCGCCGGCTTCGAGGCGCTGCTGCGCCGTCGCCGGGTCGCCGTCTACGGCCGGCCGTTCTATGCCGGCTGGGGTCTGACGACGGACGTTGCGGCGATCGATCGCGGCCGGCGGCTCACCTTGGAGGAGCTCGTCGCCGGCGCCCTCATCCTCTACCCGCGCTACCTCGACCCGGTGACCCGCCTTCCCTGCCCGCCCGAAATCATCATCGAACGGCTCGACGACCCGAGCCTGTGGCGCCCGGGCCCGCTCGTCATCGGCCGCCGCCTTCAGGGGCATCTGGCGCGGCGTTGGAATGCGCTGGCCGGACGGCGGGCGGCTCGGGCTGGTTGACGAGTGACCGGCCGGCCGGACTGCGCCGAGATCGTTTCTCGGCTTCGTGGGATTGAACACCAGCGCCGCGGCGCGCTTTCGCGACCGCCGCCGGCTTGCGCGTGAGACATCGCCGATGCAGAGCACCCTGCGACGCCTTCCCGTCACCGAAGAGCGGCGGACGAAATCTGAAGCCGGCGGTGCCGGGCCGGTCTACTTCCTGCTGCACATCCCCAAAACTGCGGGCCAAACCATCCAGTATCATCTCGCCGAGCATTGCGCGCCGGGCGTCTTCTGGCAGCCCCGGCGTTGGCTGCGACCTGAACGCCGCATGACCTCCAAAGATCGCCCCGATTTCAACCGCACCCGGGTGATCGGCGGGCATGAGATCAGTCGCTCGCTCGAAAAATTCTATCCCGGCCGCGAAATACGCCGCATCGTTTTGCTGCGTGATCCGCTGCAGCTGCATATTTCGCTCTACAATTGGCGGATGATGGATCACTTGGCCAAAGGTCTGGGGACTTACAGCTTCGCCCTACACCTGCACGCGCAGCCACGGGATTTTGTCGTTCACTTCCTGCTTTCACGCTGGCTCGAGATTCCTTGGCGCCGATTGATGAAAATGGCGAACAGCGAGAAATATGAAATCCTCAACCAAGCTCTCGCCGATTTTTGGTTCGTGGGCGCCCATTCGGATTGCGATCGCGTCGTAGAGGCGGTCAGCGCCAATCTCGACCTGCCGCCGGTTGCGATCAGGCGGAACACCTCGGCCGACCTGCAGGCTCACACCGGATGGCGGGCGGTAACTGCCGAGAGCTTGGCGCCGGCTCTCCGCGATGCAATCATGGCTCAG
>DATKHX010000378.1:0-6167 GCA_035510075.1 Allostellaceae bacterium | reverse complement strand
CCGGGCGGCCGGCGCGCCGAATTGCCTTGTCGCCAAACACGAGGCCCGCGACGGCGTGCGATTTTTCTGGTCGACGGAATTCGACCCGCCGCGCCCGATCCGCGATCTTTTAGAAATCACCAACGCCCACATTCGTGCGATTAGGCCGCCGCGCGACGAGAAGGGCTGGCTCGATCCGGTCGGCTGGACGGGCGTTTACGCCTCGCGCCTGATCGCGACCCAATTGCAGGTGGTCTAGCGGTCTAGCCTCAACTCCTCTGCAGGAGCGGTGGCGAACCGCCGCCCCGAGCAGCCGCGCTGCTCCTGGCCGATGCGGCCCGGCGCGTGCATAATAGCAAGATGACCAAATCGCGAGATCTGGCCGCCGACGACTTGATCCTCGTCACCGGCGGCGGTGGGTTCATCGGCTCGCACATCGTCCAGGATTTGGCAGCGTCGGGGCTGCGGGTCGTCATCGCGGATTTGCTGCGACAGGACGGCAAATGGCGCAACATCGCCCCAGCTCGGCTGCACGACCTGATCCGCCCCGAGGCACTGTTCGACTGGCTTGCGCATAACGGCGGCCGGGTCGCGGCGGTGATCCATATGGCGGCGATCTCAACCACGACCGAGCCCGATGTCGACCGTTACGTCGCGAGCAACATCCGCCTCACCCTCGATTTATGGCAGTGGTGCGCGGCCACTCGGACGCGCTTTATTTATGCTTCGTCGGCCGCCACGTATGGTGACGGCAGCGCCGGCTTTGCCGATGACGAGAGCCCGTCGGCTCTCGCCAAGCTCCGCCCGCTCAATCCCTATGGCTGGAGCAAGCATGTCGTCGATCGCCGCGTGGTCGACGATGTGACGCGCGGCCTGCCGGCGCCACCGCAATGGGCCGGGCTCAAGTTTTTCAATGTCTACGGCGCGCACGAGGCTCACAAGGGCCCGATGCAGTCGATGGTGGCCAAGATCGTGCCGATGGTCCGCGCCGGCGAGGCGGTAACGCTGTTCCGCTCGCATAATCCGCAATACGCCGACGGCGGGCAGCTGCGCGACTTCGTTTATGTCGAGGACTGCGCCGCCGTCGTCAAATGGCTGCTGCAGAACCCGTCGGTCAGCGGCATCTACAATGTCGGGACAGGGGCGGCGCGCAGCTTTCTCGATCTCGCGAACGCGGTTTACGCGCAGCTCGGTTGTGAGCCTAATATCCGTTTTGTCGACACGCCCGTCGATCTGCGGGCGCAATATCAGTATTTCACCGAGGCGAATATCAAGAAGTTGCGCTCTGCCGGCTTTGCCGCTCCGTTTCGTACGCTCGAAAGCGGCGTCAGCGACTGTATCGACGCCCTCCCTTGAGTTTCGGATGCGGACGGGCATGCGGCAGCCGAAGGACGTACCGTGATCGTCTTCGATGTTTCCCGCCTGATCACGCGCGCCGGGCAAGCGACACCAACCGGGATCGATCGGGTCGAGCTTGCCTATGCTCGACATCTGATCAGGGGCACGATGCCGGTGTGTTTTGCCCGCGCCGGCCGGCGTGGCGGTTTGGCGCTGCTGCCGCGACTGGCGGTCGAGCGCTATGCCGAGGCGCTCGCCATATTATGGCGCGAAGGGTCCAGCGTGCGTCGCCGCGGACGGGTCCGATGGGCAGCGCTGCGTCTGCGGCTCGCGAGCTTGGGCCGCCGCCAGCGCGCGTTCCGCGTCCGCATGCAGGCAGCGGCGGACACGCCAGTCTATATGCTGGTGTCGCACCATCATCTCGAAAACCGGCGCCTGTTCGACGAGCTCAAGAACCGGCACGGCCTCTCGTTTGTCTGCCTGATCCACGATTTGATCCCGAGCGAGTTTCCGGAATACGCCCGCCCCGGCCAGGGCCAGCGGCATCGCCGCCGCATCGAGATTGCCGCGGCGTTTGCCGATGCGATGATCGTGCCTTCGCACGCCACCGCCAACGCCCTGCAACCCTACATCGACCGCAGTCGGCGCGCCTCGCGCGTCTTGGCGGCGCCCTTCGGGGTCGAACTGCCGCCGATCGCAGCCGGCGGGCCGGCGCCGCCGGAGCGGCCGTATTTCGTCTGTCTCGGGACCATCGAAGCGCGCAAGAACCATCTCTTGCTGCTCAATTTGTGGCGCGACCTCGCCGCTCAATCCGGCAGCGAGGCTCCGGCGCTGATGCTGATCGGCCGGCGCGGATGGGAAATCGAAAACACGATTGACATGCTCGACCGCTGCCCGGCGCTGCGTGGGATCGTGTCGGAGTGCAGCGCACGATCCGACAGCGAAGCGGCACGCCTGCTAAAAAACGCGCGCGCTCTGCTGCTGCCGTCCTTTGCCGAAGGCTTCGGCTTCCCGCTGGTGGAGGCATTGGCGCTCGGCGTCCCGGTGCTGACCAGCGACCTCCCGGTCTTTCGCGAGATCGGCGTGCACGTCCCGGAATATATTCACCCGCTCGACGGCGCCGGCTGGCGCAGGGCGATCCTCGACTATACAATCGACCCGTCGCCTCGGCGCGAGGCGCAGCTCCAGCGTCTGGTCGATTGGCGGCCGCCGCGCTGGGGCGATCATTTCGCCGCGGTCGAGGCGCTGATCGCGGATCTCGCCGCGGCCCCGGCCGGCCTTAGCCCGTCGGCAACGCCCGCCGGCCGAGATGGCGGATGACGGCAGCGAAATCGGTCGGCTCCGAGGCGATCCGGCGGCTCTCTTCCAGTAGGATTCGCACCGCCTCGCGGACCTGCTCCTCGCTGTGTTCGGCGGTCAGGAAGAACCGCAGCCGCGCCGCACGCTCGGGGACGGCGGGGTAGAGGATCGGCTGGACATTGACGCCGCGGCCGAACATTGCTTGCGCCAACCGACCGGCGCGAATCGAGCCGCCGGTGATGACCGGCACGATAGACGCACCGATCGAGCCACCGACATCGAGGCCGCCTTCCCGGGCCAGCTTCAGGAAAAGGGCTGCTCGGTCATTCAGCCGCCGCACCCGCCCGGGCTCGCGCTCGAGGATCGCCAGCGCCGCCAGCGCCGCCGCGGCCGTCGGCGGCGCCATTCCGACCGAGAACACGAAACCGGGGAGCACGAGCTTCAGATAGTCGATCAGCTCGGCTCGCCCGGCGATGTAGCCGCCGCACGCAACGAGGCTCTTGCTGAGCGTCCCCATCCAGATGTCGACCTCGCCCGGATCGACACCGAAATAGTCGGCAGTGCCAAAACCGCGCGCGCCCAGAACCCCCAGCGCGTGCGCCTCGTCGACCATCAGCCAGGCGCGATGCCGCCGTGCCACGGCGATGAAGGCCGGCAAGTCGGGGACGTCGCCATCCATGCTGTAATGGCCTTCGATGACCAGCAGCGCGTGGCCGCCGCGTGGCCGCGCCTCGGCGAGCCGTCGGTCGGCTGCCTCATGGTCGAGATGGGGGAACGGCACGCGCCGCGCGCCCGACAGCCTGGCACCTTCGACGACGCTGTTGTGGATCAGCGCGTCGTGGACAATCACGTCGTCGCGGCCGAGCAGATGCCCGATGAGGGTGACGTTTGTCGAATGGCCGCCGACCAGCGCGACGCTGTCCTCCGCCCGGTGCAGCCGCGCCAAGGCGCGTTCGAGGTCGCGGTGGACCGTCCGTTCGCCCGAAACCGGTCGGCTCGCCGAGACCGAGGTGCCCCAGCGGTCGATCGCCGCCTTTGCCGCGACCGCGATTTCGGGATGGCCGTTTAGCCCAACGTAGTTGTAGGAGGCAAAATTTGCGTAGCGTTTGCCGGCGATGATCGTCTCGGCGCCGGCGACGCCGTCGTGCACGCGGAAAAACGGATCGGCGATGCCGAGAAATTCGGCGGCTTCGCGGATCATGCGGATTTCCTTGGAGCCTTCCAGCTCGGTCACGCTGAGCCGGCCGGCATTGCCATCCCAGGCGGCGGCCCGATCGGCCGCGCGCGCCGCCGCCCGCTTCGGGCCTCCCGCGGAGACCTTTTCCAGGAGGCGCGCCTTGGCTTGCGGCGACAGACCGAACACGTTGCGCCCTAGCGCCATCGGCCTACTCCGCCGCCGCTTTCGGCTCCGACCGACCTTGCGCCGCGACGAGCGTCTCGTCTTCCACTGCAACCTCTTCCAAAGATTCGTGGCGCGCCGCCAGGGCCGCCACCTCGGCCGCATTCGGTGCGCCGGTTGCGAGCGCGCCGCCGAGCCGCGCGGCGATCGAGGCAACGCTCGTCCCCTCGGCTAGCGACACCAGCGGCAGATCGATGCGCAGCCTTGCTTCGAGCGCCAGCCGAAGCTCGACCGCCATCAGCGAATCCATCCCCATCTGCGACAGCGGGCGGGCCGGATCGACGCTGGCTGCCGGCAATCTGAGGATGTGTGCGGCCTCTTCCGCAACAATCGCCTTCAGCAAGCTCAGCGCCGCATCCGGATCGAGGCTGCTCAGCCGATCGGCGAGCGTATCGTCGCCCGCCGAAAAATCTCGCGGATATCGCATCTCGGAAAATAGTGGAGTGGCGAGAATCGGCAGAAAGCGCCGGGCCTCGCCCCAGTTTGCCTCAACGCAGCCGATAACCGCCAACCCGCTCGCCAGCATCGCCGGGAGCGTCGCCAGGGCTTGCGCCGCGGCGATCGGTATGGCGCCGAGCCGGCGCGCCAGCGCCTCACGCGTCTCCGGATGATGTGCCAAATACCCGGCGTCCTCAATCGGCCCCCAGGCCACCGCCAATGCCGGTCGGCCCTCGGCACGCCGCCGCCGCGCCAGCGCTTCGAGCGTCGTGTTGGCCGCCACATAGCTGCCCTGCCCCGGTGCGCCGAGCAGTGTGGTCGCCGAAGAAAACAGTAAAAACAGCTCGATCGGATCGTTCAATGTCAGCTCATCGAGCGCCAAGCCACCGTCGAGCTTCGGCCGCAGGACGGCGTCGATACCCGCCGGGTCGATCCCGGCTGTCAGCCGGTCGTCGATGGCCGAGGCCGCGTGGACGACACCGCGCAGCGGGAGCGGAGTCGCACGGATCTTGTCGAGCACCGCCGCCAATGATTCGCGATCGGCGACATCGGCGCGATAGATGCCGACCGCGGCGCCCGCATTCCTCAGCTCGGCGGCCCTTTCCTCGCATCCGGGCGTCTCCGGCCCACGCCGGCCGAGCAATGCGACGGCACCGGCACCCCGCGCTACGAGCCAGCGCGCCGCCTCGAAGCCAAACCCGTCGAGCCCCCCGGTGACGAGATACGTGCCGTCGCCGCGTACCGCGAATTCGGGCGGCTCGCGCAGCGGCAATTCGATGTCGGCATCGGGCATCAGGACCAATTTGCCGATATGGCCGGACGACTGCATCAAGCGAAAAGCGTCGTCGATCTCAGAAAATCGAAAAACCCGGTGCGCCAATGGCCGGATCGCCTCTTCACCCAGCAACGCCGAGACTTCGGCCAACAATGATCGGGCGAGCGCCGGCCGGCTCAATGGCAGCTGATCGACGTCGATCGCAAAGTAGGAAATGTTCTGACGCAACGGCCGTAAATGCAGACGCCGATTAAGGTAGAAATCACGCTTGCCGAGCTCGAGGAACCGGCCGAACGGCTTCAGCACCTCGAGGCTGCGCTCCATCGCCTCACCGCTAAGCGAGTTCAGAACGACATCGACCCCCTCGCCGCCGGTGATCTCCCGCACCCTATCGGCAAAGCCGAGATCGCGCGAATCGAGCACATGGTCGGCTCCGGCCAGGCGCAAGAACCCCCGCTTCACGGCGGACCCGGCAGTGGCGATGACGATCGCGCCGCGATGCTTGGCATATTGAATTGCGGCGAGCCCGACCCCGCCGGCAGCGGCATGGATCAGCACGGTTTCGCCGGGTTCGAGCTGTGCCAGATTCTGCAACGCGTAAATGACCGTGACGAAGGCGACCGGCAATGTTGCGGCGGCGGCGAACCCGAGTTGCGGCGGGATCGAAGCAACCGCATCGGCGACGGTCACGGCGCGCGTGCCGAGTGCCGCCGGAGCGAACGCCATGACCCGGTCGCCGATCGCCAAATCCTCGACCCCCGGGCCGACAGCGCGGACCGTCCCGGCGCATTCGAGTCCGAAGCTCGGGCCGGCAAAGCCGTCGATCAGCGCCTCTTCGGGCAGCAGACCCATCGCCCACATGACATCGCGAAAGTTGAGACCGACGGCATGCACGTCGATCTCGACCTCGCCCGGACCCGGCGAGCGCGGTGCGCGCGA
>DATKHX010000377.1:0-5937 GCA_035510075.1 Allostellaceae bacterium | reverse complement strand
TGTGGCGTGAGTATCGTGGCCTGACGCTGAGTGCGCTTGCGGGAAAGGCGGGAATCGGCAAAGGCTATCTATCCCAGATCGAGCGCGGGACGCGGCAAGGACCGGTGGCGACCATGAAAAAACTGGCTGATGCGCTGAACGTCGACCTCGATGATCTGACGTAGTCGAGCGGTGGCTCGGTGTTCCGTCACGCGGTGCGGTCGTCGACTAGAGCGCGTGGGCGGCGGCGAGAAAGGCGCGGATTTTGGCAGGGTCTTTTTCGCCCGGGCGGATTTCGACCCCGGAGGATACATCGACGCAAGCAGCACCCGAGACACGCACCGCCTCCGGCAGCAATTCGGCGCAGAGCCCGCCCGACAGCATCCACGGGCGCGCCCACGAACAGCCGGCGATCAGCCCCCAGTCGAAGGCGAGCCCGTTGCCGCCGGGCAACGCGTCCGGGCGTCGCGGCGGCTTCGCGTCGAACAGCAGCAGGTCGGCGGCATCTTCGTAACGCGCGGCGGCGCGAACATCCTCCGGCCCGGCGATGGCGACCGCCTTCATCACTCGGCGCCCGAAACGGCCCTTGGCCTCCGCAACCCGCTGCGGGGTTTCCTTTCCGTGGAATTGCAGGATGTCGATCGGGGTCGCATCGAGAACCGCGGCGATCGCATCGTCATCGGCGTCGACAAACAGCGCGACCCGAAAGATTCCCTGGGGGATTGCGGCGCACAATCTCGCTGCCATCGCCGGGGTCACCACGCGCGGGCTCGGCGGGTAGAACACAAAGCCGAGATAGGCCGCGCCGCCCTCGACGGCGGCCGTTACTGCAGCCTCGCTCGCCAGCCCGCAAATCTTTGCCGCAATGCCCATGCACGGGTCTAGTGTTCTTGGCGTTCGCGCCCGAACGCTTCGAGCTGCCGGGTCAAGGCGTCGATCTGCGCTTCGAGGCGTTTGAGCCGCGGGTCTTCGCCCGCACCATGAGGCGGCGGCGCTGCGTCGGCCGGCAAAGGCTTCTCCTCGCCGCCATAGGGTGCGAGCATTTTGAGCGCGCGCTCGAACATCGCCATGTTCTGCTTGCCCATCTCCTCGAACTGGCCGAACGGGAACATGCCGAACGTCGCCTGCAAGCTCTTTCGCATCTGCTCCTGGTTGCGGTTGAAAGCGACCATCGCCTGCTCGAGATAGCCCGGCACGAGGAATTGTACGCTGTCGCCGTAGAACGAGATCAGCTGGCGCAAAAAGCTGATCGGCAGCAGGTTCTGGCCCTTTTGCTCCTGCTCGACGATGATCTGGGTCAAGACCGAGCGGGTGATGTCCTCGCCGGTTTTGGCGTCGTGCGCGACAAAATCGCCGCCTTCCTTGATCAGCTTGGCGAGGTCGTCGAGGGTAACGTAGCTGCTCGTCGCCGTGTTGTAGAGGCGCCGATTGGCGTATTTTTTGACGACGACAGGCTTGCTGCCGCCGGGCTTGTCGTTGTTCGGGGTATTCATGCCTGCGCCATCTCCCCTCGGGGTCGGTCCCCCGCCGCCACAATACAGATTTCGGGCGCAATCGCCTCATCAAACCCGTGCGCGGCGGCTTGGGAGCGCTTCCGCGGCGGCGATTCCGGAATATATTGCAGCCGATGACCGATGCCCAAGACCTCGCGCGCCGCTACCTGGCGCTGTGGGGGGAATATCTGACGGCGCTGCTGTCCGATCCGGCAAGGGCGGAGCTGCCGTGGGGCTGGGCGCCCCGCGATGCAGCATCGCATGACATCGGCGCCGCTGCCGGACCGCCGGCTGGCGCCGCGCCCGCTGCCGGCGCATTTGACGAGTGCCGCCGGGCTGTGGCTCAGCTCACAGATCGCCTTGCCGTGCTTGAGGAGCGGGTTGCTGCCCTCGAGCAAGGCGGCGAGCAGGGCGGCCGATCGCCTGCGCGCCCTCGCCGCCGAAATCGACGCCTTCGGGCGTGATCAGGTCGCCGCCGCGCTCGACACCGAGATCGTCCGCCGCACCGCGGACTACCTCGCGGGGCTCGAAGCCTACCGCCGCCACCCCTACCGGCGGCCCGAGACGGCAGCGCCCGTCATATGGCGGGAGGGGGCGACCCAGCTGCTCGATTATGGCCGCGATGACGCGGCGCCGGCAGTGCTGGTCGTGCCGTCCCTGATCAATCGCTACTACGTTCTCGATCTGCTGTCGGAGCGCAGCTTCCTGCGCCATCTCGCGAGCCGCGGCCTGCGCCCGCTGGTCATCGATTGGGGGAGCCCCGACGCAGCCGAAATCGGACTTGATCTCGCCGGCTACGTCGATCGTCTCGACCGCGCCTTTGCCTTTGCGGCGCAATCGGCCGGGAAACCGCTCGCGGTGATTGGCTACTGCATGGGCGGCCTGCTCGCGCTGGCATTGGCGATGCGCCGGCAGCGTCGGCTCGCCTGCCTGGCGCTGTTGGCGACCCCGTGGGATTTTCACGCCGAGCGCGTGGCGCAGGGGCACCTCCTCGGCCTTTTCGGCGACTGTCTGCCGGCTCCCGAAAGCTCAGCCGCGACGGTGCCGGTCGACATCGTCCAAAGCCTGTTTTTTCTGCTCGACCCGTTTCTCGCCGAGCGCAAATTCGTGCGCTTTGCCGGGCTCGATCCGGCGAGCCAGGAGGCCCGCGACTTTGTTGCGCTCGAAGACTGGATCAATGACGGGGTGCCTTTGCAGCTGGCGGTGGCGCGCGAATGCCTGCGCTCATGGTATGGCGACAATGCGCCGGGCCACGGGGCATGGCGCGTCCACGGCCTCACCGTTCAGCCGCAGCAGCTGCGCCGCCCGGCGCTCGTCGTCATCCCCGGCCGCGACCGCATCGTCCCGCCGGGCTCGGCCGAGCCGTTGGCGGCGGCCATCCCCAAAGCCGAAGTGCTGCGACCGCCGCTCGGGCATGTCGGCATGATGTCGGCCGCCCGTGCGCCGGACATGCTGTGGACGCCGCTCGCGCATTGGCTGCGGGCCCAGCTCGGCCAGGCATGAGACCCCCGCCGGCTGGACAGTGTTCGGGCCGGCACCTACATTCACCCGACACTGCCTGGATCAGGTGCAAACCCTGCGAGGAGATCCTTTTATGACCGATATCGTTATTGCCGGCGCGGTGCGGACCCCGGTCGGGGCGTTCAACGGCGGGCTCGCCAGCCTGCCGGCGCACAAGCTCGGCGAAGTTGCGATCGTCGAGGCGCTGCGCCGCGCCGAGGTCGACCCGAAAGAGGTCTCCGAGGTCATCATGGGCCAGATCCTGGCGGCCGGCGAAGGCCAGAACCCGGCGCGTCAAGCGGCGATCGGCGCCGGATTGCCGTTCGAGGTCACCGCCTACGGCGTCAACCAACTGTGCGGCTCGGGGCTGCGCACCGTGGCGCTCGGCTGGCAGGCGATCCGCAGTGGCGATTCTGAGATCGTCGTCGCCGGCGGGCAGGAGAGCATGAGCCAGGCGCCGCACTGCATCCATCTGAGGAACGGCGTCAAGATGGGCGACGCCGAAATGGTCGACACGATGATCAAGGACGGGTTGTGGGACGCCTTCAACGGCTACCACATGGGCAACACCGCGGAGAACGTCGCCCAGAAGTGGCAGATCACCCGCGATCAGCAGGATTCGTTCGCCGCCGCCTCGCAAGCCAAGGCCGAAGCAGCACAAAAGGCCGGCCGCTTCAGGGACGAGATCGTCCCGGTCAAGATCGCGGGCCGCCGCGGCGAGACCGTCGTCGACACCGACGAGCACCCCAAGCACGGCACCACGGTCGAGGTTTTATCGAAACTCCGTCCTGCGTTCGACAAGAACGGCACCGTCACCGCCGGCAACGCCTCGGGCATCAACGACGGCGCGGCGGCGGTGGTGCTGATGACGGCGGATGCGGCGGCGAAACGCGGGGTGCGCCCGCTCGCCCATATCGTTTCCTGGGCGACGGCCGGCGTCGACCCCGCGATCATGGGGTCCGGGCCGATCCCGGCGAGCCGGATGGCGCTGAAAAAGGCGGGCTGGAGCGCCGACGACCTCGATCTCGTCGAAGCCAACGAGGCCTTCGCGGCGCAGGCCTGTGCCGTCAACAAGGACCTCGGCTGGAATGTCGAGAACGTCAACGTCAATGGCGGCGCGATAGCACTCGGTCATCCGATCGGCGCGTCCGGGGCGCGCGTGCTGGTGACACTGCTTTACGAAATGCAGCGCCGCAATGTGAAAAAGGGCCTTGCGACCCTGTGCATCGGCGGCGGCATGGGAATTGCGATGTGCCTCGAGCGCGATTAGCCCCGCCCAGTCAGCTTTTTCACTAACTCCCACAGTGTCATTGCGAGGAGCGCAGCGACGAAGCAATCCGGAACGGAGGCTCCGCTGAAATTGCTTCGCTCCGCTCGCAATGACAGATCCGGGGGAGGTTCGATATAGGGCTAAGCCACCAGGGAGGGACGCATGGCGAGAGTGGCGGTGGTCACGGGCGGGACCCGTGGGATCGGCTGCGCGATCTCGGTCGCGCTGAAGGATGCCGGCTACCGGGTCGCGGCAAACTATGCCGGCAACGACGCCGCGGCGCAGCAATGCAACGCCGAGACCGGCATCCCGGTGTTCAAGTTCGACGTGTCCGACTTCAAGGCCTGCGTCGACGGGGTCAAGATAATCGAGGCGGCGCTCGGCCCGATCGAGGTGCTGGTCAACAACGCCGGCATCACCCGCGACGCCACCATGCACCGCATGAACGGCGAGCAGTGGGACGCGGTGCTCCGGACAAACCTGTCGTCGTGCTTCAACATGTCAAGGCAGGTCATCGAGGGAATGCGCGCGCGCGGCTTTGGCCGCATCGTCAACATCGGCTCGGTCAACGGCCAGGCCGGGCAGTATGGCCAAGTCAACTACGCCGCGGCTAAATCCGGCATCCACGGCTTTACCAAAGCACTGGCGCAGGAAGGTGCGGCCCGCGGCATTACCGTCAACGCCGTGGCGCCCGGCTATGTCGACACCGAGATGGTGCGCGCGGTGCCGCCCGACGTGCTCGAAAAAATCATCGCCCGCATTCCGGTCGGGCGGCTCGGCCGGGCCGAGGACATAGCGCGCACGGTTCTGTTCCTGGTCGCTGACGATGCCGACTTCATCACCGGTTCGACTTTCTCGATCAACGGCGGTCAGCACATGTATTGAGGATGCGGGTCGCGCGTCGCGCGCTACTTGGGCTGGTCGCGCAATTGGCGGCGGCAGGTGCGGCAGCAGCTGATGCCGACCTCGAATATCGGAACGGGTTTCTGAACTGGCCGGGAGGGAGTGCTCGCGCGGCCGTCGGACGCGCGGGCGTGGGCGCGCACAAAAAGGAAGGCGACGGCGCCACCCCGGCCGGGATCTTTCCGCTGGTCTCAGCGTTCTACCGGGCGGACCGCATGCCGCCGCCGCGCTCGGGCCTGCCCTTGCGCGCCTTGTCGCCGAGCGACGCCTGGGTCGATGATCCCGGCGACCGCAACTACAACCGGCTCGTCTCGCTCCCCTACTCTGCCCATGCCGAGCCGATGTGGCTCGACGACGCGCTTTACGACCTCCTGGTCGTCATCGGTTACAACATGGCCCCGGTGGTGCCCGGCGGCGGCAGCGCCATCTTCCTGCACGTCGCAGGCCCCGACTTTGCTCCGACCGCGGGGTGCATTGCGATCGAGAAGAATGCCCTCGTCCGCCTGATGCCGCGGCTCGGCCCCACCAGCACAATCACGATCATCGGTTGAGCTGACCAACCGCGCGAATGGTAGGTCGCAGCGCAGCCGGGACATTGAAATGCTCGCATCTGATAAGGCGGAATTCACGCGGTTCGGGGTCGAGCCGGGATGGGCGTTCGCGATCCGCCATCGGGTGCGGTGGAGCGAATGCGACCCGTTCGGCCACGCCAACCACCGTGCCTATTTCGAATGGTTCGAGGAGGCGCGCAACCGCTACCTCGAAGCCGTCGGGCTGCCGGCATTGTCGCCG
>DATKHX010000376.1:0-4222 GCA_035510075.1 Allostellaceae bacterium | reverse complement strand
CTTTACCCGTCCGACCTCACCTGGCCGGGCAACCTCGCCCGCATCGAGCATGTCGATCCCGGTCGGCATGCGATGTTTTTTGCACGCCAGCGTTTTACCCTCAACGTGACTCGCGCCGACATGATCAGCTGCGGCTATTCGCCGAGCGTCCGCCTGTTCGAGGCCGCGGCCTGCGGCGTGCCGACCATCAGCGACTGGTGGCCGGGCCTCGACGAGTTTTTCCGCCCAGGACGCGAGATCCTCGTCGCCCGCAGTGCCGGGGAGGTGCTGCGCTATTTGCGCGAATTGCCCGAGGCGGAGCGGCTGCGGCTCGCCCGCCATGCTCGCGAGCGCGTCCTTGCCAGTCACACCGCCGACCATCGGGCCGCTTCCCTCGAAGCGTATGTCGCAGAGACCCGCGACCATCGGGGCGTCCACCGGAGCCATTCTTCGAGACGAGGCGTCTTAAACGTGCCGGCGCCAATCCCGCAGCCGCTCCTGCCGCAATGAAGCTCGTGATCTTCGGCCTGTCGGTAAGCTCGTCCTGGGGGAACGGGCACGCCGTGCTGTGGCGCGCGCTGATCCGCAGCCTCGGGGTGCTTGGGCATCACAGCGTGTTCTTCGAGCGCGACGTTCCCTATTACGCCGACAACCGGGATCTGACCGGTCTCGAAGGCGGGCGGCTGTTCTTCTATCGGGACTGGGAGGCGGTAAAGGCGGAAGTCCGGCGTCAGCTTCGCGACGCCGATGCGGCGATCGTCACGTCGTATTGCCCGGACGCGCTCGCGGCGACAGATCTGGTCTGCGACAGCCGGGCATTGCGCGTTTTCTACGATCTCGACAGCCCGGTCACCTTGGCGCGACTCGCAGCCGGTGAAACTGTCGAATATGTCGGGCCGGACGGCCTTGCGCCGTTTGATCTGGTCCTGAGCTATGCCGGCGGCGCCGCGCTGGCGGCCTTGCGCGACCGTCTCGGCGCCCGCAACGTCGCGCCGCTCTACGGCTGCGTCGACCCGGACCGCTACCGGCCGGTGCCGCCACCCATTGGTTCGCGCGCCGACCTCTCGTATCTCGGCACTTACGCCGAAGATCGGCAGCATGAATTAAACCGGCTGTTTGTCGAGCCGGCGCGACGGCGGCCGAACCGGCGGTTCCTCATCGGCGGGGCGCAGTACCCGACCGATTTCCCTTGGCGCCCCAATATCTTCTTCGAGCGGCATGTCGCCCCGGCCAAACACCCCGGGTTTTACGCGGCGGCGCGCGCCACTTTGAACATCACGCGCACGGCAATGGCCGCATGCGGCTGGTGCCCGTCGGGCCGCCTGTTCGAGGCGGCGGCCTGCGCCACCCCGATCCTCAGCGACTGGTGGGACGGCCTCGACGACTTCTTCGTTCCCGGTCGCGAGGTCCTGACCGTGCGCTCGACCGACGACGTGCTTGCCGCGCTCGACCTGAGCGACCGCGAGCTCGGCCGGATCGGCGCCGCGGCGCGCGAGCGCACTCTCGCCGAGCACACTGCCGATCGCCGCGCCGCGGAACTGGCGGGCTTCCTCTCGGCGGCGCCGGGGCGCGTCTTCGCAGAGTGGCGCCAGGAGGCCTGATCGATGTGGGGTATCGTACCGGCCGCAGGCAACGGGACGCGCATCCAGCCGCTCGCCTTCTCGAAGGAGCTGCTGCCGGTCGGCAGCCGTCTCGACGGGGATACCGAGCGGCCGCGCGCGGTCAGCGAGTATTTGCTCGACCGCATGCTGCGCGCCGGTGCCGACCGGATCTGCTTCGTGATCTCGCCGTGGAAGTCTGACATCCTGCAATACTACGGGGCGCAGGTCGAAGGAGCGGCGATCGCGTATGTCGTGCAACCGGAAGCCCTTGGCCTGTGCGATGCGATCTTTCGGGCCTTGCCGTTGATCCGGCCGGAGGAATCGGTTCTGGTCGGCCTGCCCGACACGATCTGGCTGCCGGAAGACGGCTTGGCTGCATTGCCCGACGACAGGTTGGCGTTTCTGACGTTTCCCGTTGCCCGACCCGAATTCTTCGATGCGGTCGCAGCCGACCGCGACGGCCGGGTGCGCCAGATCCAGGTCAAGACGCCGGGGGCTTCGACGCGCTGGGTCTGGGGTGCGTTTCGGCTTCCCGGCGCGGTATTGCACGCGCTCTATCGGCTGTGGGAGGCGCGCGGCCGCTGCGATGAGTATGTCGGCACCTTGGTGAATGCCTATCTCGCCGATGGCGGCGAGGCCGTCGCGGTCGCGGCCGGCACCGATTACGTCGATGTCGGCACCTTGGGCGGGTATCGCGAGGCAATGCGGTTGCTGACGAGAGAGCGGGCGCGGGGAGACGCCCTGTTCGGGGTCGCGAGCACCGCGCGCGGAAGGCGGGGGCGATGACCATCCTGGCGCCCGAGGACATCCGGCGGCAGGCGGCCGCACTCGGCCCGTGGTTTCACAACATCGATCTCTGCGGGGTCGCAACCGCTCCCGAACATTTTCTTGGCGACTACCCGGCGGTCAAGTGGCGCCGCTTCGCGCACACGCTGCCGGCCGATCTGCGGGGCAAGACGGTGCTCGACATCGGCTGCAACGGCGGCTTCTACTCGATCGAGATGAAGCGGCGGGGTGCGGCGCGCGTGCTCGCCATCGATATCGACGAGGACTATCTGCGCCAGGCGCGTTTTGCGGCACAGGTTGTCGGCCTGGACATCGAGTTTGCTCGGCTCTCGGTCTATGACGTCGCTGCCTTGGACGAGCGCTTCGATGTCGTGCTGTTCCTGGGCGTGCTTTACCATTTGCGCCACCCGCTGTTGGCGCTCGATCTGATCCGCGACCACGTCGTCCGCGACCTCTTCGTCTGCCAGTCGATGCAGCGCGGCGACCCAGCCGAAGAGCGGTTCGCGGAGGATTATCCGTTCTGGGAAACCGCGATTTTCGAGGGCCGGGGTTTTCCGCGCATGGCTTTCATCGAGCATCGCTATGCCGGCGACTGCACCAATTGGTGGATCCCCAACCGCGCCTGCACTGCGGCGATGCTGCGCAGCGCCGGCTTTGCGATCGACAGCAACCCCGAGGAGGAAGTGTTTGTCTGCCGTCCCGGCCCGGTCGAGCGCCGCAATGCCGTCTATCCGGCGCGGCCGCGGGAGCGCCGGAATGGAGCCGCGGCATGATCGAAGCCGTGATGTTGTGGAACGAGCCCAACAACAAATCGCATTGGGATTTGGAGCTCGACCCCGACTGGTCCAAATTCGCGAGCATGACGCGCCTGGCCGGCGCCGCAATCGCCAGCGCCGCCCCCGGGTTGCCGCGGGTATTGGGCGGCATCTCGCCGATCGACCCCGCCTTCATCCGCAATCTCGCAGGGCAGGGCGTGCTGGAGCGCCTCGAGGCCCTCGCCGTACACGGCTTTCCGCTCGACTGGAATTTATGGCCGATCGACGACTGGCCGGCCAAGCTCGCTGAGATCGCCGCCGTGACCGACCTGCCGGTCTGGGTTTCCGAATGCGGCGCTTCGAGCTTTGGCGCCGAAGAGGTGCAGGAATTCGGGCTGCGTCGAACCGCCGAGCTGCTGATCGGGCGGGCACCGCGCATCCATTGGTACAGCCTCTACGACCTGCCACAGGCGTGGCCGGCGACGACTCGCCACAAGGAAGCCGAGGGCTCCTCCTATTACCGGCACTTCTACATGGGGCTATTGCGCGAGGACGGCACGCCGAAGCGCGCCGCGCAATGCTTCGCAGAATTCGCGCCTGAGCTCGGCATCTGCCAATGGTTCCATTATGAGGACCACCGGCTCGAAGATGCCGCCCTTTGGATGAAGCGCCTTGGAGTGCGGCATCTGCGCACCGGCCTCAGCTGGGCCGACAGCTTCCGGCCCAATGCCGAGGCATGGTTCGACCGCCAGATGCTCGCATTGGAGCCGTTCGAGGTGACCCTGACCTTCTGCTTCACCCCCGAGCACCTGGGCATCGCACCGCACCACACAAGCCCGCCGCGATCGGACGAGGAATTCGCCGAGTTCTGCGTGCGCATGGTCAGACGATATTGCGGCGCGGGTGCCGGTTTTTCGCCGAACTCGCCCTTCGCGACACCGTTTACGCGGTGATGCAGGCTGTGCCGCGGCGGCGCCGTCGGCCTGCGCGTGCTGCGCAACGGCACTCGCGACCTGGCCCTGTGGCACGGCACCAATTTTCTGCTCAGGGGTCCGCCTCGCCGCGGATAAAGGCTTCGGTGCGGGCGCGGGCCTCGTAATC
>DATKHX010000375.1:0-6136 GCA_035510075.1 Allostellaceae bacterium | reverse complement strand
AGTTCACCAAGCCGATCCTGCAGGGCGACGACAATCAAGCTCGCCGCGAGACGCATGCCACGATGGCCTGGGCCCTCGGCCTGATCCTGCATTTGCTGCACCCGCTGATGCCGTTCATCACCGAGGAGCTGTGGCGGAATTTGGCCGGCGAGGACGCGGGTATGCTGATATCGGCGCCGTGGCCGGAATTCGTACCCGGTGCTACGGATCGCGCGGCCGCGAGCGAGATGGAGTGGGTCGTCGCGGCGATCTCGGCGATCCGCGCCACCCGCGCCGAGATGAACGTGCCGGCGGCAGCCCGCGTGCCGCTCATGGTCCGGGATGCCGAGCCGGTGGCGGCCCAGCGCCTAACGCGCCACATTGATCATTTTGTCCGACTGGCGCGCGTCGAGCCGATCGAGCCGGCGGCATCGGTGCCGTCGGGGGCGGTCCAGATCGTGGTCGACGGCGCCACCCTGATTTTGCCGCTCGGCGAGGTCGTCGATCTCGCGCGCGAGAAGGCGCGGCTCGCCAAGGAGATCGGCCGGCTCGACAGCGAGATCGCCAAGATCGCGGCCAAGCTCGGCAACCCGCAATTCCTCGCCAAGGCGAAGCCGGAAGTGGTCGAGGACCAGCGCGAGCGCGAAGCCGACGCGGCCCGCGACCGCGACCGGCTGCGCGCGGCCTACGATCGGTTCGCGGCGGTTTAGCGGCGGTTTAAGTGAGTGAGCGGCGCGTCGCTCAGCCCGCCTTCTTTTCGTGCTCCATCGCCGCCCGCAAGATAGCGTTGATCCGGGTCTGATATCGCGGATACCGCCGGAAATGCTCCAGCACGTCGCGATCGAGCCGGATGCTGATCTGCTCTTTCGCTCGCGGCATAACCAGCGTCGCCGACGCAAACCAGTCGTCGTCGACGAGTGGCGGTGCGTCGGGGTCTGAGCGAACCGACGCTTCAATTTCGTCGTCCGTTATTGCGTCGAACCGCGACCAGTCAGTCCTAAGGCGGTGCCGGGCTGTTGCGGATTTCTGCTTCGAAGCGCCTTTGCTCACGCCTATTAGCCTTTCGAGCCGAGATGATGCGACGCACTGCCCCGCGCCATGTGAACAGAACGGCCGTCAGACGGCCATCGATCTTACCGAACGCCAATATACGCGTCTCGCCGTAATCCCGCCGTTCATCAATCTTTTCCAGCACCGGCCCACCCCAGATCCGCGAAGCTGTGGTGAAATCGAGGTCTCGTTCCTTGACGTTCTTTTCCTCTTTTGCCGGATCCCATTCAAACTCGGCCATGCGCATCGTTCCTGGCCGCGTGGATCGGGAGAGGCCATTTCATCGCGCCCCGCGTAGCGCTTTTGCGCATCTACAATATGCAAATACAAAGAGCTCATGTCAAGTCGCACCCTCGCGCCACTTCGCGATTAGCTCGCGGCGATCTTCGCTGCACTTTATGATCTCCGCCGCCGTGACCGATGAACCCGATGCCTCCGATGGAGAGTTCGTCTTGACCTTGCGTGCCGACGAAATGGTCTATCGCGGTTTGGTCGAGCCCGAACGGCTCGACGAGATCCGGCGGGTGGCGCGGGAGTTTTCGGTCGCCGTGACGAAAGACATGGCCGGGCTGATCGATCCTGGCGACCCGGATGACCCGATCGCGGCGCAGTTCGTGCCGAGCGGGGCCGAATTGACGACCGCTGCCCAAGAACTCACCGACCCCATCGGCGACGCCCGGTGGTCGCCGGTCCCCGGCATCGTTCACCGCTATCCCGATCGAGTATTGCTGAAACCCACCCTGGTCTGCCCGGTCTATTGTCGCTTCTGCTTCCGCCGCGAGGTCGTCGGCAAGACGCCGGCAATGCTGGACCCGGCGGCGCTCGAGCGGGCCTACGATTACATCCGCCAGCGGCCGGAAATCTGGGAGGTCATCGTCACCGGCGGCGACCCGTTTGTGCTGGCGCCGCGGCGCCTCGCCGCGATCGTAGAGACGCTCGACGCAATCTCGCATCTCGGCGTGATCCGCTTTCACACCCGGGCTCCGATCGTCGATCCGCGCCGCGTCACGGCGGCGCTGGTCACGGCGTTGACAGCGGAAAAAGCGGTCTGGGTCGTCGTCCACGCCAATCATCCGCGCGAGCTGACACCCGCTGCGAAGGAAGCGGTGACCCGTCTCGTGAGAGCCGGCATCCCGGTCCTGTCCCAGAGCGTGCTGCTGCGCGGGGTCAACGACGATGCCGCGGTTCTCGAAACCTTGTTTCGCGGGCTCGTGGCGATGCGGGTGAAGCCCTACTACCTGCATCATGCCGACCTCGCCCGCGGCACGGCACATTTCCGCACCGGGGTCAAAGCCGGCCAGCGCCTCGTCCGGTCATTGCGCGGCCGGGTGTCCGGGCTGTGCCAGCCGACCTATGTGCTCGACATCCCGGGCGGCTACGGCAAGGTCCCGATCGCTCGCTGCGCCATCCATTCGGATGACGCCTCGAGGGGATGGACAGTCGAAGACAGCGCCGGGGTTCGGCATTCTTATTTGCCCGACCCTGACGACCCGGCGAGGTAGAAGACAACCCTAGCCGTGCCCGACGGTCCAGTAATGACCGCCGCCGGCGGAGATGCGCTCGCTGCGGCGAACCCTTTCCAAACAGCAGCCCCTAACGGGTCAGGCGTTCACACCGCGAGCTCGCACCAAATCGGGGTGTGGTCCGAGGCACGGTCCTTGGCGCGCGGTTTTTTGTCGATTTCGCAGGCCGCGACCCGGTCGGCCGCATGGGGCGAGAGCAGCAAATGGTCGATGCGCAGCCCTTCGTCGCGGTTCCAACGCCCGGCTTGGTAATCCCAGAAAGTGTAGCGGTGCGGCTCGCGGTGAAAAATGCGATAGGCGTCGGTCAGCCCCAGATACACCAGAGCTCGAAACCGCGAACGCGACTCCAAGCGACACAGCGCGTCGTCGCGCCATGCCACCGGATCGTAGACATCCTCGTCGGTGGGACAGATGTTGTAGTCGCCGGCGAGGACGAATGGAACCTCCCGGCGCAGCAGGTCGCGGGCGTGGCCGACCAGCTGCTCCATCCAGGCGAGCTTGTAGGTAAATTTGTCGGTCCCGATCGGGTTGCCGTTCGGCAGGTAGATCGAAGCCACCCGAACCTCGCCGAACGAGGCTTCGAGATAACGCGCCTGCTCGTCCTCGGGCATGCCGGGAAGGCCGGCCACGAGGTTTTCGGCCGGCCGCTTCGACAGCAACGCCACGCCGTTATAGGCGCGCTGCCCGATCGTCTCGACATGATAGCCGAGTGCCGCGATCTCGAGCCGCGGAAAATCCGCCGCCGGGCATTTGGTTTCCTGCAGGCACAGCACATCGGGCTGCGCCTCTTGCAGGAACGCGAGCAAAAGCGGCAGCCGCACCTTCACCGAGTTGACGTTCCAGCTCGCGATCTTGACAGCCATCGGCGGCGTGCCGGCTCAGGCGATCGAGAAAGAATTGCCGCAGCCGCAGGAAGACGCCGCATTTGGGTTGCGGATCTGGAAAGCCGCACCCATCAGATCCTCGACAAAATCGATCTCGGCGCCGTTAAGCAAGTCGAGCGAGACCTCGTCGACGACGACGCCGACCCCGTCGCGCTCGAAGACGATATCGTCCTCGTTCTTCTGGTCGTCGAAACTGAAGCCATACTGGAACCCGGAGCAGCCGCCACCGGAAACCGCGATCCGCAGAAACGCGCTATCCGCCTGCTCCTGCGCCTTGAGCACGGCAATGCGCTGGGCCGCACTCTCGGTCAGGACGACGCGTTTCTGTTCGGCCTCGTTTCCGGGTTCGGGCATGTTTTTCCGCTCCAAGCCTTGCCGCAGCGCGGGCGGCCTTACCGTCACGTATGTAGGCATGCCGGGTGGCGGGGTCAAATGTCCAAGAGGCGCCCCGCCCTCGCTGTCAGCGCCGGGTCGCCGGCGCCGGATCGGGGTGCCGCTGATGTTTCCGGTCGAATCATGCCGCACCTCGCGTTGCTTTTCCGGCCAACCCCGCGAGCGCTGAATAATTCGCGGCCATCGGGTATATGAGGGATGCTGCGTGGCAAAATCCGGAGTTTGAGATGGCGCAGGTCCTCGAGAGCAAGCCCGCCGGCCTGCGAGAGGCCGAACCCGCCGACAGGCTCACTTGCTTGAGCGCTCTCGAGCGCAAGGTGCTGTGGCTGTCGACCTGGATGATCCACAACGCCAATCACCTGCGCCCAAACCGCGACGGGTTGAAGGTCGGCGGCCACCAGGCGTCGAGCGCCTCGGTCGCGACCCTGATGACGGCACTCTATTTCGACGTGCTGCGGCCGCAGGACCGGGTCGCGGTCAAGCCGCACGCCTCGCCGGTGTTCCACGCGGTCCAGTACCTGCTCGGCCACCAGCCGCGCGAAAAGCTGGAGCGGTTTCGCGCCTTCGGCGGCGCGCAATCCTATCCGTCGCGGACCAAGGACGGCGACATCGTCGATTTCTCGACCGGCTCGGTCGGGCTCGGCGTCGGCATGACCTTGTTCAGCTCGATCGCGCAAGATTATTTGCGTCTGAAGGATCTGGTCCCGACCGAGGCGCCGCCCGGCCGCATGATCGCGCTTGCGGGCGACGCCGAACTCGACGAGGGCAATATCTTCGAGGCGTTGCTCGAGGGCTGGAAGCACGACGTGCGCAATCTGTGGTGGGTCATCGACTACAACCGCCAGAGCCTTGACGCGGTGGTGTCCGATCGGCTGTTCGGCCGGATCGACGCGATGTTCGAGATGATGGGCTGGCGCGTCGTCACCCTTAAATACGGGCAGCTGCTGGAGGCGGCGTTCGCCCGGCCCGACGGTCATCACCTGCGCGAATGGATCGACGCGTGCCCGAATTCGCTTTACTCGGCGCTTGTCTATAAGGGCGGCGAGGGCTGGCGCGAGCATCTACAGCGCGACCTCAACCGCTATCCCGGCATCCGTGCGATCCTCGACGATCACGACGACGACGAATTGCAGCGGCTGATGACCAATCTCGGCGGGCATGACATGGGGTCGGTGCTCGACGCCTTTCACGCGATCACCGACGACCGCCCGACCTGCTTCATCGCCTACACGATCAAGGGGTTCGGGCTACCCTTCGCCGGGCACAAGGACAACCATGCCGGGCTGATGAACCTCGACCAGATGGCCTCGTTCCGGCGCAGCATGGCGGTGCCGGACGGCGCCGAATGGGATCGCTTCGCCGGCCTCGATCTGGACGATGAGCGGCTGACGGCTTTTCTCGAGGAGGTGCCGCTGGCCCGGTCCGCCGCCCGGCGTCGCGAAACCGCACCCGTTCCGGTGCCGGCGAGCCTGCCGGTGCCACGCGGCGAGCGGCAGTCGACGCAGGAGGCGTTCGGCCGCCTGCTCGGCGACATTGCCGCCGGCGACAGCGAGCTGGCGCGGCGCATCGTGACGACCTCGCCCGATGTCACGGTGTCGACCAATCTCGGGCCTTGGGTCAATCGCCGCGGCATCTTCGATCGCGCCGAGCGCGCCGACACCTTCCGAGAAGAGAAGGTTGTTTCGGCGCAGCGCTGGGCAATGTCGCCGCAAGGCCAGCACATCGAGCTCGGCATCGCCGAGAGCAATCTGTTCCTGCAGCTTGCTGCACTTGGGCTCTCGGGATCGCTATTCGGGACCCGCCTGCTGCCGATCGGGACCCTGTACGACCCGTTCATCAAGCGCGGGCTCGATGCGCTGAACTACGCCTGCTACCAGGACGCACGGTTCATCGTGGTGGCGACGCCCTCGGGAATCACCCTGGCGCCCGAGGGTGGTGCGCACCAATCGGTCGGCGAGCCGTTGATCGGGATGGTGCAACCCGGGCTCACCGGTTTCGAGCCCGCCTATGCCGACGAGCTGGCGGTTTTATTGCGGTGGGCGTTTGCCGAGATCCAGCGCGATAGCGGCGAGTCGGTCTATTTCCGCCTCTCGACGCGCCCCGTCGAGCAGCCGACGCGCAAGCTCGATCCCGAGCTCGCCGACGCGATTATTGCCGGCGCCTATTGGCTGCGCGAGCCCGGGCCTGACGCGGATCTGGCGATCGTCTATTGCGGTGCGGTCGCACCCGAGGCGCTCGCGGCCCATAGCGAGCTGGCGGAAGACGCGCCACAGGCCGCCCTGCTGGCGATCACCTCACCCGACCGGC
>DATKHX010000374.1:0-17678 GCA_035510075.1 Allostellaceae bacterium | reverse complement strand
TCTTTGTCGTCGCGGTCAAATATGCGCAACTCTTCTTCCCGCCGCGCACGGTATCGCTGAACTACATCCTGGCGCAGAGCCTCGGCTCCATTGTCGGAATAGCGCTCTTCTGGCTGTCCCATGACCGCCTCGCGGCGCTGCGCGCAAAACTCGCGCGCGGCGGCGATCGTCCGCTGATCGTTCTCTGCAGCCTTTATGCCCTGGGCTACCTGTTCTTTCTGCTGTTTCCATTCGATTTTGCGCTGAGCGGCGAAGATTTGCGGCAGCACGCCGCCGCTCTGCCGCAGCTGCTATTATCCTGGCCGGGTGCGAGGCTGCCGCCTGGCCCGCGCCTGATCCTTCCTTTGGCGGAAGCGGCAGCGACGATCCCGATCGGGGTGTTGCTGGCCTCGGCGCGGCGGCGCTGGCCGCTCGGCTGGATTGCACTCGCCGGTTTTCTGATGATGGCGGCCGCGACCGTCGCGAGCATGTTGCTGCTCGACGCAACCCCCACGATCGCCGGGCTCGCCTTTCGAACCGCTGGTATCGTCATCGGCGGCGCGCTGGCGCGGCGGCTGACCGGTAGCGATCCCCGACGATGGAACGAGCGGCTGGCGGAACTCGTGCCGTGGCTGATAGCGCCGTATCTGGTCGCTGTTCTTTACGTCAAAAATTTGCTGTCGCCCGACTGGCGCACGGTGCCGGCAGCGCTGACCGCGTTTGACAGCCTGGGCCTGCTGCCGTTCTACCATTTCTACATAGTCACCAAGGCGCACGCGGCGCAGAGCGTCGCGATGGAGCTGATATGCTTCGGCCCGATCGGGGTGATGATCGCGCTGCGGCGCGGCGGCGGGCGCGGCTCGATCGGGCTCGCGGCGGCGATCGCCCTGGGGTTTTCGTTGGCGGTCGAATTTGGCCGCTGGCTCAAGCCGGGGCTGCAGCCCGATTTCAGCAACCCGATCGTGGCCGCCTTTGGCGCCGGGCTCGCGGTCGGGCTGACGGTGAGCTTTTGGCGTGCGGCGGCGGCCCGGCCCACGGCCGCGATCGGGCCGCGCAAGACCAGTAGCGTGCCCAGGAACGAACGGGTCGGGCGCTCGACATCTGAAGCCTTCGGCCGCCAAAGTCAGGAAATCCATCCGTTGGCTGCGGCTCTGCGCCTTATTGTTTTGCTTGGGTGCCTGGCGACCGCCGGGATCGTCGTCGCCGAATACCCGCTGGCGCCATGGCTGCTCGGCGCTGCGCTGGCGCTTTATGCAGCAGCACTATGGCGCTGGCCGTCGCTGTGGTTGGCGGTTTTGCCGGCATTGTTACCGACGTTCGATCTGGCGCCGTGGACCGGCTGGATCGATGTCGGCGAACCGGATTTGTTTGCGCTTGTGACGATCGGTATCCTGGCGCTGCGCGCGCCGCCGCGAGCAGCCGATTTTCGGTTTCGCGGCCTGGCCGCGACCGCCTTGATATTGGCTGTCTCGAGCTGCTTTTTCGGCGTCGCGCTCGGGCTTGGCATGCCCGGTCCGCCCGGCGGGTCGGATAATCCCTATCTGCGCCCCGACAACGCGTTACGGGTGGCGAAAGGACTCGTCACGGCGCTGGCGCTGCTGCCGTTTTTGCGTGAGAGGCTGCGCCGACGCGGCGATGCCTTGACCTGGTTCGGGGCGGGGATGACGGTGGGGCTCGCCGGGGTTGTGGCGGCGGCCATCGTCGAGCGCGCTCTCTTTCCCGGCATCTTCGACTTTGCCGCCGATTACCGCGTCGCCGCCACCTTTGTCGGCATGCATGTCGGCGGCGGCTATATCGGCGCCTATATCGTGCTGGCCCTGCCGTTTCTGTTGGTCTGTCAGGTTCGGCCGCGAACCCCGATGCTGATCGCGGCGATGGTGGTTGCCGTTGGCGCCGGATATGCGCTGGTCGTGACATTTGCCCGCGCCGCCTATGTCGGCGCGTCGGTCGCGCTTGTCGTTGCCTGCCTCGGCTGGGGTTGCGCGGCGCGGCGCGGCAACACCAGGGCGTCTACCGCGCGGGCGCTACCGGCGCTGTTGCTGGTGACGGTTGGCGGCATTGTGGTTGCCGGCATCCTCACGCCGATCATGGCAGAGCGGTTGGGGCAAGCTTCTCCCGATCTGGCCGGCCGCGAGGCGAGTTGGAGGCAAGGTTTGGCGCTGCGCGACGACGGTGTCTTTGCCGATCTGTTCGGCATGGGGCTCGGTACATTCCCGCGCGTCGTTCTGGCGCGAAAGCCGGATGGCCGCTTTCCGACCAATTTTGTTCTTGGCCATGATGGCGGTTATCGATTGCTGTCCCTCGCCGCCGGAAGCCCGCTTTATTTCGGGCAAAAGGTGCCGATCGAGCCCGGCCGAACCTATCGGCTGTTCCTGGGTCTACGATCTTCCGACAGCCGGGCCGCGCTGACGCTGATGCTTTGCGAGAAATGGCTGCTCTATTCGGATAATTGCCGCAGCGCTACGGTGACGCCGCGAGCGATCGGAAAATGGGAGGATTTCGGCGTGCCGCTGTCGAGTGCGGGCCTCGCGCGGCCGGCGCTCTTCGGATGGTTGCGGCGACCGGCCGAATTGAGCGTCGTCGATCTGGTTCCCGGGACGACGATCGATTTGGGTGACGTCCGCATGCTCGACGACCGCGGCCACGAGTTGCTCGCCAATGGCGATTTCCTCCGTGGAACGGAAGACTGGTATTTCACCGACGACAACCATTTGGCCTGGCGGATCGAAAACCAATACGTGATGTCGTTCTTCGACGGCGGCGTTTTGGGGTTGGCGGCGTTTGTTCTGCTCGCAGCCGCAGCGCTGCTCGGTGCTGCGCGAGGGATCGGGCGCGGCGAGCCGGTGGCGGCCTGCGTCGCCGCCTCGCTCGCCGGCTTTCTCGTCTGCTGCATGTTCGACTGCCTGCTCGATGCGCCTCGGCTGGCGACGCTGTTTTACCTGGTCGCTTTTTGCGGGCTGACGATGTTGACGCGCGGCGGCAGCCAAGACCCGGGTCTCGTGTCGGCTTGATCGGTTTGACGCGAAATCTGCCGCGGGCTTGGCGCCGGCGCTCGAATGGCCACATTAGCCCTTGACCAAAACCGGGGAATGCGATGGCGAGCGAGACGGCGACGACGACCGCGGGGCGCGACTTCATCCGCGACATCATCGAGACCGATCTCGACACCGGGCGGACGAGCGAGGTCGTAACCCGGTTTCCGCCCGAGCCCAACGGCTATCTCCATATCGGCCACGCCAAGGCGATCTGCCTCAATTTCGGCGTGGCCCAGGAATATGGCGGACGTTGCCATCTGCGTTTCGACGACACCAACCCGACGAGGGAGGAGCAGGAATATATCGACGCGATCGAGCGCGACGTGCGGTGGCTCGGTTTCGACTGGGGGTCGCATCTCTACCACGCGTCCGATTACTTCGACCAGCTCTACGACTGGGCCGAACATCTGATCCGTGCCGGCAAGGCCTATGTCGACGATTTGCCCGCCGAGGAAATGCGGGCGATGCGCGGCGGCTTGACCGAACCCGGCCGCAACAGCCCCTACCGCGGGCGCGGCGTCGAGGAGAATCTCGATCTGTTCCGCCGCATGCGCCGCGCCGAATTCCCGAACGGCGCGCGGGTGCTGCGGGCCAAGATCGACATGGCTTCCGGCAACATCAACCTGCGCGACCCGGTGCTATACCGCATCCTGCACACCGTGCACCCGCGCACCGGCAGCAAATGGTGCATTTATCCGAGCTATGATTTCGCGCACGGCCAGTCGGACGCGATCGAAGGCGTCACCCATTCCTTGTGCACATTGGAATTCGAGGATCATCGGCCGCTCTACGACTGGCTCTTGGACAATCTGCCGGTGCCGTCGCGGCCGCGGCAATACGAGTTCGCCCGGCTCAACATCAACTATACCGTTCTGTCGAAGCGGTTTTTGACGGAGCTCGTGCGCCAGGGCCGGGTCGACGGCTGGGACGACCCGCGGATGCCGAGCCTGGCAGGGTTGCGGCGGCGCGGGGTGCCGGCGGCGGCGATCCGTGACTTCGTCCGCCGGGTCGGCGTGGCGCGCGCCAACAGTCTCGTCGATGTCGGGATGTTCGAGCATGCGGTGCGCGAGCATCTGAACAGGATTGCGGCGCGGCGGATGGCGGTGCTTCGTCCGTTGAAGCTCGTCATAGCGAACTACCCGGAGGGCGCGGGCGAGGAGCTGGAAGCCGTCAACAACCCCGAGGATGCGGCCGCCGGCACCCGGCGGGTTGCATTTGGCCGCGAGCTCTACATCGAGCGCGACGATTTCATGGAGAACCCGCCGAATAAATTCTTTCGGCTGGCGCCGGGGCGCGAGGTGCGGCTGCGCTATGCGTATTTCGTCACTTGTCGCGAGGTTGTGAAGAATGCCGCGGGTGAAATCGTCGAGCTGGTTTGCACCTATGATCCGGCAACGCGCGGCGGCAACGCGGCCGACGGGCGCAAAGTCCGTGGCACGATCCATTGGGTCGCGGCGGCGCAGTCCCTGCCGGCGGAGATCCGGCTTTACCATCCCCTTTTCACCCGTCCCGATCCCGGCGGCGACGGCGATTTTTTTGCCGACCTCAACCCGAATTCGCTCGAAACATTGACCCAGAGCCGTGTCGAGCCAGCGCTGGCCGCAGCGCGGGTCGACGAGGCGGTGCAATTCGAGCGGCAGGGCTATTTTTGCCTCGACCCCGATTCACAGCCCGGCCGCCTAGTCTTCAACCGCACCGTCGGCTTGCGCGACAGCTGGACCAAATCGCAGACGAGCGGCTGATCGCCCTCGGCCAAGCAGGCGGGTTGATACGCGGTCAGCGACGGTGCCCGATGGCCCATCCGTGGTCTGATGCCAACGGCGTGTTTTCAGCTGTGCTTGATTTGCGCGAGCAGCTTCTCCGCCTGGGGCTTGTCGGCAAACGAGACCCCGGAGCCCAACAGTTTTTCGAGCATCGTCTGGGCATCCGCGGCGCGTCCAGTGCGCTGAAGCGCTACCGCGAGATGGTACGCGATCGCCGGATCGGCGGGAGCCGAGACGTTCGCTGCGGTCAGGTAGGTCACCGCTTTGCCGGCGTCGCCCTGGGCCAGCAGAATCCAGCCGAGCGTGTCGTCGATCTGCGCCGCGCGAGGCGCCGCAGCTATCGCCCGCTCCGCCAGCGCCTGCGCCTTGTTCAGGTCGCCTTTCTGCTGATAAAGCCAGGCGAGATTGTTCAGTGCGGCCGGATCGACTGGATGCGCGTCGAGGATCTTGCCGTATTGCGCGATTGCGGCGTCGTAATTCTTTTGTTGCAGATATAGCGAACCCAAGGCCGAGCCGACGACGTAATTGGTCGGGTCGGCCTTCAGGCGCGCGCTCAGCAGCGTCTCGGCTTTGTCGCCCTTATCGGCGCGGGCGTAGAGCCGGGCCAGGGTGGTGGTCAGAGTGTCGTCGGTGGGTTTGGCGGCGAGATCGCGTTCGATCAGTCCGATCGCTTCCTTGCTGCGCCCCGCCTGATCCAACAGATCGGCCGATACCAAATCGTAGACATTGTTATCGGGATCTTTTCTCGCGAGATCGCGCGCTTCGGCCAACCCGGCATCGACGCCGCCGATTTCCGCGGCGACGCGGATCAAATCGGCCTTTACCGACGAGTTCTGCGGAGCGCGGCTCAGTGCCGCCTGCAGCACAGACTGAGCTTCGACATAATTCTTGGCTTTGTTGAGGGCGGAGACATAACGGGAAAGGACCTCGCTCGAGTTCGGTGCGAGCTGGTAGGCGTGCTTGTAGGTGGCTATCGCGTTCTGCAGGTTGCCGGCGCCGATCTGCGCTCGGGCTTGCGCGTCGAGAACTTCGACATTCGAGGGGAATTTCGCGACGAGCTCGGCCGCATCCGACGCCGCGCTTTTCCAATCCTGGCGCAGCATATCGAGCTCGACGAGCTTGACCCCCGGGGCGGCGTCCTGGGGGGAGGCGGCAGCCGCGCGTTTGATCTCGTCGACTGCTTCCGCCCATTTCTTTTCCGCGATCGAGACATCGGCAAGGCCGAGCAGCGCGCCGACCGAGTCGGGTTTTTGCGCCAGCACGCCGTCATAGACCTTTCTCGCGTCGACGGTGCGCCCGGTCGCGAGATAAAGCGGCGCCAGCACCGCGCTCAGCGTCGCGTCCTTCGGGTCGGCCTTCAGCCGGCTGGTCAGCACCCCTTCGGCTTTGCTGAAATGTCCAGTGCGGATATAGACGCGCGCCAGTGCCACCACCAGAGAATCGTCGGTCGGCTTCGCCGCCAGTGCCTTTTCGAGCGGCCCGGTGGCATCGTCCCAGCGCCCGGCATTCCCATAAACCTCGCTCGCCACGAGCGGAAAGACGTCGCTGCCCGGGTCATCCTTGGCATACAGGTCTGCGCTGGAAATAGCGGCGTCGACCCCGTCGAGCTGGGCCGTCACTCGAACGAGGTCAGCCTTCAGCGCGGCGTTCCGGGGCTGGCGGACAATGGCGTCCTTGAGGACGCTGCTCGCCTCCCGATAAAAGCCCGCCGAGGACAGCAAGGTCAGATAGCGAGACAGCAGCGGGTTCGATTCGGGCGCCAGCGCGTACGCCCGCTTATAGCTTGCAATCGCACCCTTGGCGTCGCCAGAGGCGAGCTGGGCCTGGGCCTGGGCTTCGAGGACGGTGAGATCGGACGGGAATTGGGCGTTGAGCGCGCCTGCGACCGACTTGGCGTTGGCCCAATCCTGCTGCAGCTCGTAGACGCGTACGAGGGCGAGCCCGGGGGCCGGGTCGTTAGGAGCGGCGCTCCGAGCGCGATTGATATAGGCGACGGCTTCGGGCCATTTCTTTTGGTTGATGGCGATGCTGGCCAGGCCGAGCAGCGCGGCTTCGTCATCCGATTTTTTCGCCAGCACCTCCTGATACAATTTCTCGGCCTCGTCGGCACGCCCAGCCGACACGTAGAGCGCTGCCAGATCGCTTCTCGCCACCGCCAAATCAGGGTTCAACGCCAATGCGGCGCGAAACGCGGCCTCCGCTCCGGAAACATCCTTCTGGGTGGCTTTGACCATGCCCGACAAGCTTTGGTAGAGCGCGTTTTTAGCGTCGCGCTTGACCAAGGTGGCGGCAACCTGCGCGGCTTGGTCGATCTGGCCGGCCCGCAATCGCGCCAGCACCAGGGTCGGGCCCGCTACCGGCGCTCCGGCCTGCGTATCGAAGACCCGTTCGAGCCCCGCCAAGCCTTCTTTACCCTGACCGACGCCGATCTCCGAGATCGCTACCCGGGTCTGGATCGTCGGGTTGTTGGGGTCGACCGTCGCCGCCTTGTCGAATTGTTGAAGCGCCAACTCGGGCTTGCCCGCGGCCATATAGGCGTTGCCGAGCAGAGTGAGCGTCTCCGCATCCGCTCCCGGCTTGGCGGCGAGCGGCCGCAAGAAATCGATTGCGCGAGCCGGCGCGCGCTGGCGCAAGGCCGCCGAGGCGGCAATCCGTGTCGCGCGAGGATCTCCCGGGACCAACGCCAGATATCTGTCGAGAATGGTTTCGGCCTGCGCATACTGCCCAAGCGCGAATTTGGTCGCCCCTTGCAGATAGTAGCCGGCCGGATACTGAGCGAATAGCGGCGAGAGGCGATCAAACAGGCGATCGGCCTGGGCGTACTGCTGCTGCTTGGCGTCCTCGAGAGCGCGCAGGTAGCTGGCCATGAAGTTGTTGGGGCTGGCCTTCAGGATCGGGTCGAGATCTTCGTCAGCAGCCTTGTACTTGCCTCCGATGATGTTCAGACTGGCGCGGCTGAGGCGCACCCGCACATTCTTGGGGTCGATCTGGAGAGCGGCATCGAACTCGTTCATCGCCGCCTGCGTGTCGCCTTTCGCGCGCGCCAGCTCCCCCTTCACCTGCAATGCGTCGACCGAGCGCGGGTCGGCAGCGAGCGCCGCATCGACCAGCTTGCCTGCTTCCGCCGGATTGCTCGCCGCCAGCAGCCGCGCCAGAGCGATCTTCGGCGGCACCGCGGCGGGATCGAGCCGGATCGAATCCTGCAGCAGAGCTTGGGCTTTGACATTGTCGTGCAGGCCGGCCGCAGCGAGGCCGAGCGCCCCGCGGACCTGGCTCTCGAGAGCAGCGGGGCGATTGCCGGGCCGGATCAGGTCGGAAAGGTCGGCGAACTTGCCCTGGCGCAGCAAAGCTTCGGCGAGGACCGGCAGGTAATCGGCTTCGCCGCCATTGTGCTCGCGTGCCGCGCGTGCCTCGCGTTCGGCGGAAATCGGATCGCCGAGCTGGAGGTAGAGGCGGGCGAGGCGGGTGCGCAGCTGTGCATTGTCGGGCGCGTCGCGAACCGCGTTGCGCAGCTCGATCACGGCGGCTTTCGGATTGCCGCTGGCGATATCCTGGTCGGCAGCTTTGACCGAGGCCGGCGAATCCGCGGCATCGGCCAAGGCCGCGGCGGCGATCACCGCCAACGCCGCAGACGCGGCGAACAGAATCGAACGACGGCGGCGGGCCTGAGGCATTACCAATCCCTTTTCGGTTGCCCGGCGGTTAGCCGTCGACGCCGAGCTGGTGCTGCTGCATCAAATCGTAAAGCGTCGGCCGGCTGATCCCGAGCAGCTTCGCCGCTTTCGACAGGTTCGAGCCGGCCTGGGTCAAGGCCAGCTGGATGACCTCCCGCTCGGCGCGTGCGCGCGCGGCGCGGATGTCGAGCGATTTTCCTTCGTCCTCGCCGCTCGCCAGGTCGAGGTCGGCGGCGGAGACCAGCGGCCCTTCCGTCATCACCACCGCGCGCTTCACCCGGTTTTCGAGCTCGCGCACATTGCCCGGCCACGGGTAATCCCGGATTGCGGCGAGCGCCGAGCCGGCGAGACCGCGCGCGGCGCGCCCATATTCGCTCCCGAACCGGCGCAGGAAAAAATTGGCGAGAACGATCGCGTCGGTTGGCCGATCGCGCAGCGCCGGAATTCGCACGCTGACCTCGTTCAGCCGATAAAACAGGTCTTCGCGAAAGCGCCCTTCGGCCATCATCCGGTCGAGGTCCTGATTGGTTGCGCAGACGATCCGCACGTCGACCTGCACCGGGCGGCGGCCGCCGATCCGCTCCACGACCTGATCCTGGAGAAAGCGCAACAGCTTGACCTGCATCGGCAGCGGCACGTCGCCGATCTCGTCGAGAAACAGTGTGCCCTTGTCGGCGCTTTCGATCCTGCCGATGTTCTGTCTGAGGGCGCCGGTAAAGGCACCCTTTTCATGGCCGAACAGCTCGCTTTCGAGCAGAGTCTCGGGGATTGCCGCGCAGTTGATCGGAACGAACGGGCCGCTCACTCGCCGGCTGAGCTTGTGGATCGCCTGGGCGAGCAGCTCCTTGCCGGTGCCGCTTTCGCCGAGCAGCAGCACCGCCACATCGGTCGGCGCCAGCTTTTCGATATTGCGCAGCACCATCAGCATCTCGGCGCTGGTGGCGATGATGCCGTCGATCGGCGAGCCCGTGGCGGCGTCGGTCAGGCGGCGGTTCTCGGCTTCGAGCTCGAACATCTGCTCGGCGCGGCCGACGATCATCCGCAGCACCTCGATATCGATCGGCTTTTGGTAGAAATCGTAGGCGCCGAGCGCGATCGCGCGCAGCGCGTGCTCGCGGGTTTCGTTGCCGGTGGCGATGATGACCTTGGTCGCCGGCGCGAGCTCGCGGATTTCGGACAAGGTCGCCAGCCCTTCGGACGCGCCGTCGGGGTCGGGAGGCAGCCCGAGATCGAGGATCGCGACGGGCACCTGATGCCCGCGGATCAGCGCGACCGCTTCCCGCCGGTCGCCGGCGGCATGGACCTTGTGCTCGGAAAACGCCCAGCGCAGCTGCCGCAAGAGGCCGCTGTCGTCGTCGACGATCAGCATCGATTTGGCGGTTGGCGTCATCGTGCTCATCCGGCAGCGGAGGGTGCAGCCGGCTCGAAGTTTTCCACGAGCGGCAGGATGATGCGCATCGTCGTTCCGGCCCCCGGCCGCGACACGACCTCGAGATCGCCCCCCGCCATGCGGATCAGCTCGCGGGTTTGAAACGCGCCGATGCCGTAGCCGCCCGATTTTGTCGAGCGGAACGGCACAAACAGCTCGTTGCGGATAAAAGCCTCGTCCATCCCGACGCCGCGATCGACCACGTCGATCAGGAAGCGGCCGCCGTCGCGGTGCGAGCGAAGGACGACGGGCTCGCCCGAAGGCGAGGCGTCGAGAGCGTTTTGGACGAGGTGGGCGAGCGCCGAGCGGAGCTTGTCGGGGGCGATCGTCACATTGCACCCCTCGCCCTCGCAACCGATCTGGGCGGCGACCGAGAACTCCGCCGCCACCGCGCTTGTGATTGCGGCAGGGTCGGCGCGCCGTGGCGCCGCGAGACCATCGGCTTTGAGCTGGCTCAACAGATTGTTCATCCGCGCTACCGCATCCTCTACGGTCTGAAGCATGTCGCGCTGAAATTCGGGGTTGTCGATGTAGCGGCGCGCATTCGTGACGATAAGGCCGAGCTGGCTGGCGAGGTTCTTGATGTCGTGGACAACAAACGCGAAGCGTTTGCTGTACTCGGTCAATAGCTCCGATTCGCGCAACCCCTTGGTGGACCGCTCCTCGGCGAGATAGCTGGCGGCCTGGCGTCCGGCCGCACGCAGCAAATCGAACGCCTCCCAATTGAGCCCCACCGGATGCGTCGGCTGATCGAGCACGACAAAACTGACGATCTCATCGCGATACGACAGCGGCACCGCGAGCCAGGCGCGGGGCGAGGCAAAGCCCCAGCCCTCGCTCGCCGGTTCGCTCGGGCATTCCTGAATCCAGCCGCCATCGCGAAACCCAGCGAGAAACACATCGTCAGCCGCCACGGCGAGCGCGTGCTCGGCGCGTGCGCGCCAACCGGCGGTGGGGCGGTACCCGATCCCGGGTCTGACCGACCACAGCATTCCGGCGGGGCTGTCGACGAATTCGGCGAGAGCGCGAATAATCCTCACCTGCAGTTCTTCATCCCGCCGGGGGTCCGAGATCAGCTCGATGAACTTGAGCCATTCGATGCGATAGTCGTAGCGATGGGTAAAGAAATTCCTGGAGATCAGAAATTTGAGGCGCTGCCTGAAGCTTCCCGAAGAGAGCACCGTGCCCAAGACGACGATGCTGCCCAGCAGCATCGCCAACTGCAGCGCGAGCCCCCAATCACCTCCAAGCCCGCGCAGCAGCATGGCGACGACGGCGACCGCCAACAGAAAGCAGCCGCTGGCCAACAGGGTTGCGGTGTGCAGCACCACTTGCCGGGAGACATGGATGTCGACCCGCCATTCGCGATTGCGCGCCATCGCCAAGACCAAAAGCGGCACCGCGAACGCCGCCGCGATCGCCCGCCCGAGCGCCAGGCCCGGATCGACCCGGCCGCGTGTGATAAAGGCGTCGGAAAACAAGAACAGCTCGTAGGCGAAGAGCAGGCCCAGAGCCAGGCAGACCGGCCAGACGTGCCAGCGCCGCATCGGGTCGGTGTTGCGCCACAGGTTTTCGATCGTCAGCAGACCCAAGACGCCGAACCCGATACGGACCAGCACCTCGACGTAGAGGTCCCATAAGCCGAACCCGACCAGCAGAACGCGGCCGTCGACCGCGATCGCGATGCCGCAGAAGAGTGCGGTCGCCGCCAGATAGCTGCGGCCGAGGCCCGCGCCGCTGCCGGCTTCGGCGGTGACCAGCCAGACCGCGAACAGCAGCCAGGCGGACAAGCGGATGCTGTCGAGCACGGCCAAGCCCGCGATCGGAACCGCTCCCGAGGCCGCCGTCGCTGCCGCCCATACGGCCGAAGCCAGGCAGCAGCCGATGATGGCGGTTCCGGTCCGGCTGGTCCGCCCGCGCAATACCATCAAGCCGATGATCAGGATGAACGCCAGCGCGCATCCCGAATAGACCGTTTGGACGACGATCCTGGCCAGTGTCGTTATCCTATCTTGCCCCGTAATTCCAAAATATTACTCGGACGGTTTGCAATAGAATCACAAAATCAAGAAAAATGCTGCGATTCTTGACGTAATAGAGGTCGAACGAAAGCTTGCACCGGGCGTCCTCGATCGAGGCGCCGTATGGATAGTTGATCTGCGCCCAGCCGGTAATGCCCGGCCGGACCCAGTGCCGCTCGTTGTAGTAGGGGACGACCGCGGCAAGGTTGGCGACGAAATAAGGGCGTTCGGGACGCGGCCCGACAAAGCTCATGTCGCCGCGCAGTACGTTTAGGACCTGCGCCAACTCGTCGATCCTCAGCTTGCGGATGATCGCGCCGACGCGAGTGACGCGCGGATCGGCTTTGGCGGCCCATTGCGGACCACCGTCCCGCTCGGCGTCCGCCCGCATGCTGCGGAATTTGAGAATCGTGAATACCTGGCCGCGATAGCCGACGCGCTCCTGGCGATAGAGGATCGGCCCCGGGCTGTCGAGCTTGATCAGGCAGGCGGTGACCAGCAGCAACGGGGCCGAAAACACCAATAGCGCCAAGCTGACAACGATGTCGAAAGCACGCTTCAGGAATTCGTCGAAGACGCCGCAGCGGAAGCCGTCGGAATAGAACAGCCAGCTCGGGCGCAGCGCTTCGAGATCGACCGTCCGCGTCTCGCGTTCCCAGAAATCGAGGAATTCGGTGACCCGGATCCCGGCGAGCTTGCAATGCAGCAGCTGACGCACGGGCAGGCCGCGCCGGTCGTCGGTGGCGACGACGATTTCGCTGGCGCCGAGCTCGCAGCCGAGCTCGGCGAGCGCATCGGGCCCGGCCTCGGGCCACTCGACGGGGTTGCCGCTGGCGACGCCGCGCTCGCCGGGCATTCGGATGAACGTGACCGGAACGAAATGCTGATTGGCGCCGCTCTTGACCAGATTGGCGATGCGCGCCGCTTGGGCGCCATTGCCGAGAACCGCGATCCGCCGCTTCAACAAGCCGCGCCCGAGGGTGATCAGGAAGGCGCCGCGGGTCACCGAGATGCAGCCGAGCCAGATCAGCGTCGCCTTCAGCGGCAGATTGGCGGTGTCGGGCAGATGTTGGAGCCGGTCCCCCCAGTACGTGGCCGAGACCAGCACCAGCATCAGCACGAGCACAAAGGCGACGGCGATCTTGCTGAGCAGCAGCCGGAAATCGACAAAGGCCTGCTCGCCGTAGAGGCCGACCGAGACCATAGTTGCGACCGCGGCAGCCGACAACCCGGCGGCGAGCTGGGCGGGAAGGCTCGTGATGCCAAATACCAGCGGTGTAGTCCCGCCCGACTGAGACAGCATTTGATAGAACGCGCCAGTGATCAAGAGGGCGTCCGACGACACCAGCAGCACTACCGAGACAGGGACAAAATGTCTGAACAGTCTGAGCTGCATCGCAAATTGTAATATCGTTAATAATACCGGCTGTTCGCGGCCGGGCGTTGCCGCCCGTAGCGCGAGAGTATAATAACCGCAAAAAGCTCAGCCGTCCAGTAGAACGCACTGTCTGGCCGATGCAACGAGAGCGCGAACCAAATGGACCGGCGAAGATGAATGCCGGTTTCGCGCGGTCGGCCCGCTCGGGCTTAGGCCGACCGCCGCCCTCGCGAGACGCGACCAGCGCGTTCAGTCGGCTGCGCTCTGGCGGTCGGGGATCGCCGCGGCGGCGGAGCGGGGCGGGGCGGCCGCGCCAATGCCGGCGAGAGCATCGCGATGCCGCTCGAAGAGGCCGCGGATCCAGTCGATGACGGCGCGCACACAGGCCGCGTGGCGCAAATCGCGATGAACGATAACCCAGTAGTCGGCGGTCAACTCCGGTACCGGATCGGTCACGCGTTCGAGCAGCGGGTCGCTGTCGCCGGCATAACAGGGCAACAGCCCGACACCGACGCCGGCGCGGATCGCCTCGGCGCGCATCGTCAGGTTGGAGCCGCGCAACACCACACGGCCCCCGGAATTTCGGATCTGCTGGTCGAGCCAGCGGGCGCTGACGTAATGGGCCTGTTCCTCGGTGTAGGTGACCCAGGCCGCGCCGCGGCCGAGGTCCGCCCGTCCGCCGTCATGACGCCGGTAGAGTGCGCCGGCGATGGCGCCGACCTTGGAGACGAACAAATTGCCGGCCTCGGGCACGCCGTGGCGCAGCGCCAGGTCGGCGTCGCGGCGCGCCAGGTTCGCGGTCTGCGGCGACTCGACGAGCTCGAGGGTGATGCCTTGCGGCAGGCCGCCGGCATGCGTGCGGCCGGAATGGCGGGCGAGCAACCCCTCGGCCCATTCGCCGACCGAGACCCGCACGGTGCCGCTCAAGCTCGGAGAACCGGCTATCCGACGGCGTTCGAGCGCCAGAGCCGCGCTCTCGAGCCGTTCGGCGGCGGCAACCAGCGCTTCGCCGGCGGCGTTGAGACGCAATCCGTCGGGCAGGCGATCGAACAAGGTCGGGCCGCCGAAGGTCTGCTCGAACGCCGCGAGCCGCCGGCCCACCGTGGGCTGGCTCAAGCCGAGCGCGCGCCCGGCCGCCCGCAGCGATCCGTGGCGAGCGACGGCGAGGAAGATGCGTATGTCGTCCCAGTTCATCGGTTGAATACCCTGCTCGGCTCGCGACACGCATTCGTATCAGATGATCTCAAAATTGTCGATAGCTGCCATCCTGGCGTATCGCTAAAATCGGCCACTGCATTGCGTCTCGACCAGCGTCACGGGCCGTTAAACCGGTTGCAGAACGCTGGTTTCAGTTATCGTAGCGTTCGGGCGAGGGAGTGGAAGCGGATGTATTTCGACCGGCGCCTATGGGAATTGACGCGGGGGTTGCGCGGCTGGATCGCCTTCGCGATCGTCTTGGGCCTTGTCGCCTCGGTCGTCGGCATCGCCCGATTTGTGATCCTCGGCGTGCTGCTGTCGCATGTCTTCCGTGGCGCCGGATTTGTGGCAATCGCCCTGCCCGCGCTTGGCGTCGCCCTCGCGGTGGTGTTGCGCGGCACGATCGAGCATCACCGCGCGATGGTCTCGCATCGCACCGCGAGCCGGGTGCAGGAGGAATTGCGCGGCCGGCTCTACGACAAGATCGCCGAGCTCGGGCCGGCCTGGTTCGCCGGCGAGCGCACTGGCGGGGTCATGCTGTCGATCGTCGACGGCGTCGAGCAGCTGCAGACCTTCTTCGGCCAGTACGTGCCGCAATTGTCGATCGCGGTGCTGACGCCGCTCGCGATCTTCGTCTTTATCGCGTTCTGGGACGTGCCGGTGGCGGCGGTGATGCTGGTCGCGGCACTGGTGACCTTGATCGCGCCGACCGTCTTCATCCAGATCGAGCGCCGCAGCAGCCACGGGCGCCAGCAGGCGCTCAAAGCTTTCGGCTCGGAGTTTCTCGACGGCGTCCAGGGATTGCCGACCCTGAAAGCCTTTGGTCAAAGCCGGGCTTTCGGCGATCGGCTGGCCGAGCGGGCGCGCGAGCTGTGCGACAGCAGCCTGCGGGTGCTGTCGACCGGGGTCATGACCCGCGGGATCACCGATTGCGGGGTCGCGATCGGTGCTGCGGCGGCTTTGGCGTTGGCGGTTTGGCGGGTGTCGCACGGATTGATGAGCATCCAAGCGTTGCTGATCGTGCTGATGGCCGGCACCGAGATCTTCCGCCCGTTGCGCGAACTGCGCACGGTGCTGCACCAAGGTATGCTCGGGCAATCGGCCGCCGCCGGGATCAATGCGCTGTTCGCGGCCGAGCCCTTGGTGCCGGCGCGGCCCGCGAGCGTGCTGCCGCCCGACATGCCTCTGTTGCCGACCATCGCCTTCGAAGACGTGCGGTTTTCCTACCCCGGCGGCCGCGGTGCAGCGCATGACGGGCTGTCCTTCGCCGTCGATGCCGGCGAGAAGATCGGCATCGTCGGCCCGAGCGGGTCGGGCAAATCGTCGGTTGCACGCCTGCTGCTGCGGCTGTTCGACCCGCAGCACGGCCGGGTGCTGATCGGCGGGCGCGATTTGAAATCGCTCGATCCCGAGATGGCGCGCCGGATGATCGCGGTCGTGCACCAGGACACCTACCTGTTCCACGGCACCGTCGAGGAGAATTTGCGCCTCGGCAAGCCCGATGCCGGCAACGACGAAATCGAGGCCGCAGCGCGCGACGCCAATGCCCACGAATTCATCTCACTGCTGCCGCACGGCTACCAGACCATGATCGGCGAGCGCGGCGTCATGCTGTCGGGCGGCCAGCGCCAGCGGCTGGCGATCGCTCGTGCCCTGTTGCGCGACGCGCCCATTCTGATCCTCGACGAGGCGCTGTCCTCGGTCGACGCCGAGAACGAAGCGGTGATCCAGCAGGCGATCGACCGCCTCGCGGCCGGGCGCACGACCCTCGTCCTGGCGCACCGGCTGTCGAGCGTGATCGGCGCCGACCGTATCTTGGTGCTCGACCACGGCCGCGTCGTCGAAGAAGGCCGGCACGCCGAGCTGATCCGCCGCGACGGCGCCTATCACCGGCTGATGGGCGCGCAGGCCGAGGAGCGCGAGGGCGACATCGCCCTTGCCGAGGACCCTGACGAGCCGGAGGCGGCCGACGAGCGCGAGCAGATCGAATTGGCCGGCGAAACCGCGCCGGCCGAGCTGGCGAGCGCGGCGGCGGCGGTCGGCTGGCCGGCGACGCTCGGCACCCTGGTCAAGATCATCAGGCCGTGGCGTCGACGCTTTGCGGTCGTCATCGGCTCCGGCATCGCGCGGGTCGCCGCTTTTATCGGGGTCGGGGTCGTCAGCGCCCTCGCCGTCGCGGCGGTAAAAACCGGGTCGCCTTATGGCTATCTGCTGATCCTGTTGGCATTGACCGCCCCGCTCGCCGGGTTGTTGCATTGGCTCGAATCCTGGCTCGCCCACGACATCGCCTATCGGCTGTTGGCCGAGATGCGGATCGCATTGTTCGACAAGCTCGACCGGTTGGCGCCGGCCTATCTGATGCGGCGCCGCTCAGGCGATCTGATCGCGCTCGCGAGCCAGGATGTCGAAACCGTCGAGTATTTCTTTGCCCACACCGTGGCGCCGGCATTGGTCGCGGTGCTGGTGCCGTCGGCGGTGCTGATCGTATTGGCCGTTGTCGCTTGGCCGATCGCCTTGGCGCTGCTGCCTTTCGTCCTGTTCGCGGCGTTGGCGCCGGTGGTGATGCGGTCCAAGATCGACCGGCTGGGGGCCGAGGCGCGCGATGCGCTCGGATTGCTCGGCGCCTACGTCACCGAGACGATCCAGGGGCTCGCCGACCTCGTCGCCTTTCAGGCGGTCGCCGGTCGCCGCCGGGGCTTTATCGAGCTGGTCCGCGGCTACCAAAGGATTCGGCTGGAATTGCTGGCCGATCTGTCGGCGCAAACCGCGCGGCTCGAAACCGTAACCGGGCTTGGCGGGCTCGCGGTTGCGGTGGTCGGCGCCCGGCTCGCCGCCGATCACCATCTGCTGCCGACGACCCTGCCATTGCTGATCCTGATCGCGCTGTCGTCGTTTTTGCCGATATCGGAGATCGCCAATGTCAGCCGGCAACTCGCCGACACGATCGCCTCGACTCGGCGGCTCTACGCGGTGCACCGCGAGCATCCGGCGGTCGCCGACGGCCCGCTCCGCCCGCCCGAGCCCGAGGGTGGCTCGGCGATCCATTTCGAGGCTGCGAGCTTTACCTATCCCGGTGCGCGGCGGCCGGCTCTGAGCGCGGTCAGCCTCGACATCCCGGCCGGCGCCACGCTGGCGTTGGTCGGCCCCTCCGGCGCGGGCAAGACGACGATCGCGAGCCTCTTGCTGCGGTTTTGGGACCCGA
>DATKHX010000373.1:0-5838 GCA_035510075.1 Allostellaceae bacterium | reverse complement strand
CCATGGTCGGGCGAGCCGCACCTTTTCCTCGTAAGAGGCGATCTCCGTTCCCTTCTGCTCGGTCAGCCCGATGTCGTCGAGCCCGTTCAGCAGGCAATGCTTGCGAAAAGCGCCGACCTCGAAACGCACCTTCTCGCCGTCCGGGCGCGTAATCGTCTGGTTTTCGAGGTCGACCGTCATGACCGCGTTGGCGCCTTTTTTGGCGTCCTCCATCAATTCGTCGCAGATCTCCTTGGGCAAGGCGATCGGCAGCACCCCGTTCTTGAAGCAGTTGTTGTAGAAGATGTCGGCAAAGCTCGGCGCCACGATGCAGCGGATGCCGAAATCGAGAAGTGCCCACGGCGCATGCTCGCGGCTCGACCCGCAGCCGAAATTGTCCGCGCCGATCAGGATCTTGGCGTTGCGGTAGGGGGCTTGGTTCAGCACGAAATCCGGGTTTTCCGAGCCGTCGGCACGAAACCGGATCTCCTGGAACAGCCATTGCGACAGCCCGGTCCGCTTGATGGTCTTCAAGTAGATCGCCGGAAAGATCTTGTCGGTGTCGAGGTTGATGATCGGCAGCGGCGCCGCGACCCCGGTCAGCTCGGTGAATTTTTCCACTTAAGTCCTCGCAGAATCTCTCGTGACTACAGTGCAGGAACGGGCGGTTTTGTTTTAGCGAGCGCATTGCGCACTGCGATGACCAGTCCTCTCTTTAAGCCCTTTTCCAAACCAGTCCTCGCTGCATCCGCGGAAAAAGCATCGAGGAGTGATTTGTCGTCTGCCGGTGACGCTTCGTGCGAGGGATGCAGGCGGTTCGTAAGATGATGAAGAAATTCATTAAGTTGTCGCACCTGGTCGACCCCGGGATCGGGAAAGGAGCCGTCCAGCACAACACGAATTTCAACAGTCAAATAGTGAGCGAAAACAGCCAAGGCGGCGACGCGTCGCGTATCGTCGAGTTCTCTGATTGCTTCGATCAGAGCATCAACGTCCCAACCAGCGGGATCGCCCATTTTCGAGATGCTCATGTCAAAGGGGTCCCATTCCAGCTCATCGATCGGATATCCGCGTTCCTCAAGCACCTTAACTCGGGTAATTGCCCTGCATGATCGTACCGTCACTCTTGGCGATCAACGGCGAGGTAGCACCAGGGCGAAGCGATGCAACAATTTCCTCGGTCGTTTTCCTCCGGTGGTACTCGAGACTGAACCGTGCGCTCCCAGGCTGTTCGTAAACAGAATCATGCAATCGCCGGAGCGGCGGATTTCGGCCGCCGCTGCGCATCCCGGTCAGCCGAGCTGGCGCACGTCGGCGAGGTGGCCGGTGACGGCGGCGGCGGCAGCCATCGCCGGGCCCATCAGGTGGGTCTTGGCTCCCTTGCCCTGGCGGCCCTCGAAATTGCGGTTCGAGGTCGAGGCGATACGTTCGCCGTTCATTGCCTTGTCGTCGTTCATCGACATGCACATCGAGCAGCCGGCGTCGCGCCACTCGAACCCGGCCTCGAGAAAAATGCGGTCTAGCCCTTCCTCCTCGGCCTGGTGCTTGACGTGACCCGACCCCGGCACGACCAGCGCGGTGACCCCGTCGGCGACTTTGCGACCCTTGGCGACCGCCGCAGCGGCGCGCAAATCCTCGATGCGGCTGTTGGTGCACGAGCCGATAAAGACGCGCTGCACCGGGACCTCGGTCAACAACGTGCCGGGCCGCAGCTGCATGTATTGCAATGCGCGCTCGATCGCCGCGCGCTGCAGCGGGTGGTCGACCTGCGCCGGGTCGGGCACGCGGCCGGTGACCGGTGCCGCCTGCTCGGGATTGGTGCCCCAGGTCACGTGCGGTGCGATGTCGGCGGCGTCGAGATGCGCCTCCTTGTCGTAGGACGCACCGGGGTCGGACGGCAGCGTCTTCCAATAGGCGAGCGCCTGCTCCCAGGCAGCACCCTTCGGGGCGTAAGGCCGACCCATGACATAGGCAAAGGTCTTGTCGTCGGGGGCAACGAGACCGGCGCGCGCACCGGCTTCGATCGACATATTGCACACCGTCATGCGGCCTTCCATCGACATGTCGCGAAAGGTGCTGCCGGCATATTCAAAGACATGGCCAGTGCCGCCCGCGGTGCCGATCTTGGCGATGATCGCGAGGATCACGTCCTTTGGGCTGACCCCGGCGCCGAGCGCGCCGTTGACCGAGACCAGCATGTTCTTGGCCGGCGCCTGGATCAGGGTCTGGGTCGCCAGCACATGCTCGACCTCGGAGGTGCCGATGCCAAAGGCGAGCGCGCCCATCGCGCCATGGGTCGCGGTGTGGCTGTCGCCGCACACGATCGTCATGCCGGGCTGGCTCAGGCCCTGCTCGGGGCCGATGATGTGGACGATGCCCTGGTCGATGCTGTCGATCGGGAAATACGGGATGCCGAACTCCCTAACGTTGCGCTCTAGCGTGTCTACCTGGAGCTTCGAGTCGGGCTCCTGGATGCCGGCGGCGCCGGCGCTGCGGTTGGTCGTCGGGATGTTGTGGTCGGCGACCGCCATCGTCGCGTCGGGGCGGCGGACTTTGCGCCCGGCGAGCTTTAGCCCCTCGAAGGCCTGCGGGGTCGTGACCTCGTGGATCAGGTGGAGGTCGATATAGATCAGAAAGGTGCCTTCGCCCTGTGGGGCGATGACGTGGTTGTCCCAAATCTTGTCGAAGAGGGTGCGCGGCGCGGCCATGATGTCCTCGCTCAGGTCAATTGTTGTCGCCGCCGGCGCGTGGAGCGGGCGCCGCGGCGGTTTCCCGACGCCCGCTGTCGCGGGCGCGTTCGACAATACGCGCCGCCCTGCCGGTGCGGCCGCGCAGGTAGTACAGCTTCGCCCGGCGCACGACGCCGCGCCGCACCACGTCGATTGCGGTGATCCGCGGCGAATAAAGCGGAAAGACGCGCTCCACGCCTTCGCCATAGGAGATCTTGCGCAACGTGAAGCTCGAATTGACGCCGGCGTTCTTGCGGCCGATGCACACGCCCTCGAAAGCCTGGATGCGTTCGCGCTCGCCTTCGACGACGCGCAGGCTGACCCGCACGGTGTCGCCCGGCTCGAATTTCGGCACCGGGCGGGCGGCGGCGAGCCTGTCGACCTGCTCGCGTTCCAATTGCTGAAGAAGGTTCATCCCTCGATCCCTCGATTTCTTTGGTCGTCGCCCCCGCCGGTATCGCCGGTGGACGCGAGATAGCGTTTCCACAAATCACCGCGGCGCTCGCGCGTCAGGCGCTCGGCCTCGGCCCGTCGCCACGACCGGATACGGCGGTGATCGCCCGAAACCAGCACCTCCGGCACCGGGCGGCCCTGCCACAGCTGCGGCCGGGTGTATTGCGGGTATTCGAGCAGCCCGTCGGCAAAGCTCTCCTCGGCCAGTGCCTCGGCATCCCCGACCACGCCCGGCAGCAATCGCACGCAAGCATCGACGAGCGCAATCGCCGCCGGCTCGCCCCCGGACAACACGAAATCGCCGAGGCTCAACTCCTCGATTCCGCGGGCTTCGACGACGCGCTCGTCGATCCCTTCGAAGCGGCCGCAGATCAAACTCACGCCCGGCCCGGCGGCGAGGGCGGCGACCCGCCGCTGGTCGAGCCGGCGGCCGCGCGGCGACAACAGGATCAACGGCCCGGTGCCATCGGCACCGGCGATCGCCGCGTCGAGCACATCCGGCCGCATCACCATGCCCGGCCCGCCGCCAAACGGCGTATCGTCGACCGAGCGGTGCCGGTCATGGGCGAAGTCGCGGATGTCGACGGTTTCGAGCCGCCACAGCCCGGCCTGCAACGCCTTGCCGGCGAGCGAGTAGGCGAGCGGCCCCGGCAGCATTTCGGGGAAGATCGTCAACACCGTCGCCCGCCAGGTCATGCGTCCTCCTCGACCGAGGAGCGCTCGAGGTTGCCGTCGTCGAGCAGCCCCGGCGGCGGCGCGATGACGAGCCGACCGGCTTCGATCTCGACGACCGGCACGACCGCACGGGTGAACGGCACCATCGCCGGCGGCGAGCCCTGGCGCTCGATTTCGAGCGTGTCGCCGGCGCCGAAATCGTGGACCGCGCGCACCCGGCCGATCGGTGTTCCATCCGCCAGCACCGCATCGAGCCCGATCAAGTCGGCGTGGTAATACTCTTCCTCCGCAGGCTCCGGCAATGCCGCGCGCGGCAGATAGAGGCGCAGCCCGCGCAGGGCCTCGGCACGGTTGCGGTCCTCGACGCCGGGAAGCCGGCCGATCAACACGCCTTTTGCCGTGCCGACCAGCCGCAATTCCAGTTGTCGCGTGCCGCTTTGATCGGCGAGCGGCCCATAAGCGGCGATGTCCTCGGGGCGCGCCGTAAAGCTCTTGATGCGCACCGCGCCGCCAACCCCCTGCGGGCCGGTGACGATGCCGACGCAGACGTGCTTTGGGGTGGCGGTCATGGGTCAAAGCGCTAGCGTTTAAGTGCCGCGCGCGGCGGCGGCGGCTTCGGCCGCAGCCTTCTGGCGTTCCTGGGCCTTCGCCTTGGGCGCCGATTTGACCGGCGTCTCGCGGATGACAGGCTTTTCGATCAGCCCGGCCTCGCCGAGAAAGCGCGCGACCCGATCGGTCGGCAACGCCCCGACGCCGAGCCAATGCTGGACCCGTTCGGTCTTCAAGGTGACGCGGTCGCCGCGGCCGCGGTCGAGCATCGGGTCGTAGGTCCCGATGCGCTCGATAAAGCGGCCGTCGCGTGGGCTGCGCGAGTCGGCGACAACGATGCTGTAAAACGGTCTTTTCTTCGCGCCGCCACGGGCGAGGCGGATCTTTAACGACATTGCGTCACCTGTCTGTCTAATGGCGAAAGCCGCCTAATGGCGAAAGCCGGCACCCGGCATCAGCCCCGCGAGGCCATGCCGCTGCAAGCCTTTGGGGCCGAGCTTTTTCACCTTTTTCATCATGTCGGCCATGTCCCGGTATTGTTTGAGCAGCCGGTTGATTTCCGGGACCGAGGTGCCCGAGCCGCCGGCGATCCGCCGCCGGCGCGAACCGTTGAGCAGCATCGGGTTGCGCCGCTCGCTTTTGGTCATCGACGAGATGATCGCCTCCTGGCGCTTGACGATGCCCTCGTCGATATTGGCGTCGCCGAGCTGCTTTTTCAGCTTGCCTACCCCCGGCAGCATCGACAGCATGCCCCCCATCCCGCCCATGCGCCGGATCTGGCGCAGCTGGCCGGCGAGGTCGTCGAGATCGAAATTGCCTTTGGCCATCTTGGCCGCGAGCTTTTCGGCTTCGTCGCGGTCGACGGTCTCGGCCGCCTTTTCGACGAGGCTGACGACATCGCCCATGCCGAGAATGCGCCCGGCGATGCGCTCGGGATGAAACGGCTCGATGGCGCCGATCCGCTCGCCGGTGCCGATCAACACGATCGGCTTGCCGGTGATCGCGCGCATCGACAAGGCCGCCCCGCCGCGCGCGTCGCCGTCGACCCGGGTCAGCACGATGCCGGTGATCGCGGCGCGCTCGCCAAAAGCCTTGGCGAGGTTGACCGCGTCCTGCCCAGTCATCGCGTCGGCGACGAGCAGGGTCTGGTGCGGCCGCGCCGCGTCGCCCACCGCCGCCACTTCGAGCATCAGCTCTTCGTTGATGTGGAGCCGGCCGGCGGTGTCGAGGATGACGACATCGTAGCCCTCGATGCGCCCGGTTTCGAGCGCGCGGCGGGTGATCGCGACCGGCTTTTCGCCGGGCACCACCGGCAGGCTCGCGACGCCGATCTGGCGGCCGAGCACGGCGAGCTGCTCCTGCGCTGCCGGCCGCTGCACGTCGAGCGAGGCGAGCAGCACCTTTTTGCGCTCGCGCTGCTTCAAGCGGTTGGCGATCTTTGCAGCAGTTGTGG
>DATKHX010000372.1:0-3830 GCA_035510075.1 Allostellaceae bacterium | reverse complement strand
CCGCGACTAGACCCGGCGTGGCAGCGAGCGGCGCTCGACCTGAAATGTCGGCTGCCGCCGCGGCGGCATGCGCGGCGTGAAATCCGACCCCTCGCCCTGGTCCTCGTCGTTGCGGCGAGGGGCTGGCCGCGGCGGGGCGGGGCGCGCTGCCGGCCGCGCGGAGGCGGGTCTTTTCGCCTTGTTCGGGCGCTCGCTGATCCGCACGTCGAGATTGTGGCCGCCGATCGCGGCGCCGTTCATAGCCGCGACCGCGACCTTGGCCGCCTTTTCGGTGGCGATGTCGACAAAGCCGTAGCGCAGCCGCCTGCCGTTCTCGGGGTCGCGGGCGATAAAGGCGCTGAGCACGATCCCGAACGGGTCGAAGGCCTCGGCCAGCTCATCCTCGGTCAAATCCGGCGGCAGGTTCGCGACAAAGACGTTGCCGCGGAAATACTGCAATCTCATCGACTATGCCCCCCTCACCCGTTGACCGGCCCCCGCAAGACACCGCCGTAAGCATGGATGGCCCCATGACGGCTGGGGATTGTTGACTTTGCAGTGCTGCATTGCACAAGAAAAGGTTCGGATCGGCGCCGCCGCCTGCACACCGATTGAAGACGGCGCTTGCCCCGTGTCGCGCATAGCGCAAGATTGTCATGACAGTTTTACGACGAGAGGTTGGCGTTTTGATGATTCCGCGCAAGCGCAGCACCTTCTCGGCGATTGTCGACCGGCCGCCGCTCAAATTGCCCAAGGGCGCCCGCATCGTCGTGTGGACCATCGTCAACCTGGAGTTCTGGTCGATCTCGCGGCCGATGGCGCGGCAGGTATTGCCGGCGCCGACCGGGCAGGTGCTGCTGCCCGACGTGCCGAACTGGGCTTGGCACGAATACGGCATGCGAGTGGGCGTGTGGCGCTTTTTCGATCTGTTCGACCGCCTCGGCATCCGCCCGACGCTATCGATCAATGCCCGTGTGTGCGAGGAATACCCGCGCGTGGCGGGGGCGGCGCGCCGGGCCGGCTGGGAATTCATGGGCCATGCCTGGGAGCAGATGCCGATCCACAAGGTCGAAGGCCAGGGGGCGATGATCGGCAAGTCGCTCGACACGCTCGAACGCTTTGCCGGGACCAGGCCGATCGGCTGGCTCGGCCCGGGGCTGACCGAGACCTACGAAACACCCGATCTGCTGGCCGCGGCCGGCATCAAATACATCGGGGATTGGGTTTATGACGACGAGCCGACCGAAATCCGCACCAGAAACGGCCCGCTCGTCACGCTGCCCTATTCGGTCGAGCTCAACGACATTCCGATGATGCTCGTGCAGCACCACGAATCGGCCTACTTCACGACGCGCTGCATCGACAGCTTCGAACGGCTTTATCAAGAGGGAGCGGAGCGCGCGAAGATCATCGCGATCGCGATCCATCCCTATATCAGCGGCCAGCCGCACCGCATCAAATATCTCGAAGCGGTCTACGACCACATCAACCGCTTCTCCGGCGTACTGCACTGGAACGGGGTCGAGATCCTCGACTGGTATCTGGCGGCGAGAGCGCCGGGCTGATGAGCGGCCACGGGAGCATGCTGCCGAGCCAGCGGCTCGACTACTCGCCGATCGCCGGACGGCGCCGGCTCGTTTTGCCCGACAACGCGCGCATGGCGGTGTGGGTCATCGTCAATGTCGAGGAATGGGACTCGCGGGAGCCGATGCCGCGCACGGTGCTGACCCCGCCGGCGGGCGGTGCGCCGATGCCCGACATTCCGAACTGGGCGTGGCACGAATACGGCAACCGTGTCGGCTTCTGGCGGCTGCTCGAAACGCTCGACAATCTGAAGATCACCGCTGCGCTGGCCATCAACGGCACCGCGATCAAGGCGTATGAGCCGATCTCGCGCGCGGCGGTCGAGCGCAAATGGGAGTTCATCGGCCACGGCCTGACCCAGACCAACATGCAGCACGTCAAGAACGAGCGTGAGGACATCATAGCGACGCGCGCCGCGATCGAACGCGTCACGGGCCGCCGACCGCGCGGCTGGCTTGGTCCCGGCCTCACCGAAACCTGGGAGACCCCCGATCTGCTGATTGAAGAAGGTTTTGATTACGTCTGCGACTGGGTACTCGACGACCAGCCGGTATGGCTGAAAACCCGGACCAAGCCGATCCTCAATGTGCCCTACACCCAGGAGTGCAACGACGTCGCCATGATGCTGATCCAGCACCACGCGGCGACCGAGTACCGCAATCGTGCGATCGATCAGTTCAATCAAATCTATTCGGATTCCGCCGACTCGGCCCGCATCATGGCGCTTGTCGTGCACCCCTACATCATGGGCGCGCCGCACCGGTCGCGATACTTCCGCGAAGCGCTCGAACACATGCGCGCCCACAAGGACGTGGTGTTCTGGACCGGCGAGCGCATCCACGACTGGTTCGTCGCGTCGAACAAGCCGGCCTGATATTTCCAGCACCCTGCCCACGGACAAAAGCGAATGACTGATGTCGCCCAGGAGAGCGCTTCGGAGGTAAACGAAGGAACGGTTTCGCTCCTTGCCTCGCTGGCGATCATCATTCTGATCCTGTCCTACTGCGTCAATGCCATGGATCGCGCGCTGTTCCCGCTGCTCCTGAGTGATGTTCGGCGCGAATACGGCGTCAATCTGCAGCAGGCCGGACTGCTGTCGACGATTTTCACGTTCGGCATGGCGCTCGCCGGGATTCCAACGGGCTATCTGACGGCGCGCTATTCGCGCAAGACGGTCATGCAGATCGGGATCCTGATCTACTCGGTCGGCACGATCGTCACCGCGACCGCCGTCGGCTATGGCGACATGCTGGTCTATCGCGCCATTACCGGCGTCGGCGAAGCCATGCAACTGACCGCCCTGCTGGCGATCTTCGCGGGCTATTTTACCCGCTACAAGGCGGCGGCTCTCGGCTGCCTCAACATCGCCTACGCCCTGGGCGCGGCGATCGCGCCGGCTTTAGGTACAAGCCTGCTCGTCGCCTACGGCTCGTGGCGCGTGCCGATGATCGTTTTCGGCGTGATCGGGCTCGCCATGATGCTGGTGGTTGCGGCCGTGCTGCGGCCCTGGCTCAGCGAAGCCGCGGGTCAGCCAGCCTCCACGGCCGCGGCAACGGTCGGAGGCGCGCCAACCCTGCGAAACTCCAATACGATCATCCTGACGTGTCTCAGCATCTTGTTCGGCCTCGCGCTGTACGGCTATCTCGGCATGTATCCGACGTTTCTGCGCGAAGAACTGCACTTCGCGCCGCCGGACATCGGGCGCGTGATGAGCGCTTATGGCCTCGGCGTTCTGGTCTCGATCTTTACGGGATGGCTGGGCGACCGCTTTACGGCACGCGCCGTGCTGCCCCTCGCCTTTGTCGCTGGCGCGGTCATCTGCCTCGCACTTTTCAACGGCCCGACCGGCGTGCTGCCGCAGGCAACGCTCTCCTGCGTGCTTGGCATGATCTTCAGCGGCACCCTGTTCGTGAATCTTGCCGGTTACAGCGTCAAGTCGGTCTCCGGTCCCCTCGCCGGACGTGCATCCGGCATATTCATTACGGCGCTCTACGGCGCGGCGACCGTTGCCGGCTATCTGATCGGATGGGTGGCATCGCTCGCCGGCTGGACCAAGGCCGGAAATCTGCAGCTCGTCGGGCTCTGCCTGTTCGCGGCGGTGCTGTCGCTCTTCCTCAAGCCTGCGCTGATGGCCGCGCGCACCAAATGAACGCGTCCACTCCCAGTAATGATCTGGCGCTTGTTCGCGTCAATGTGTTCCCCGGTGGCTTCAACTGGGGACTTTATGTCGGCATCGACAGGGGCTTTTTCGCGCGCGAGGGCCTTCG
>DATKHX010000371.1:0-14257 GCA_035510075.1 Allostellaceae bacterium | reverse complement strand
GGCGACATCGCCGCCGGCGGTCGTTCGGTCGCTGCCGACGATGCACAGGTCGACCAGCCCTTGGCGCATCAGGTGGCCGCCGGCATTGTCGACGATCACCGTATGCGGGACGCCGTGCTGCCCCAATTCCCACGCGGTCAGGCCGGCGCCCTGGTTGCGCGGCCGGGTCTCGTCGACCCAGACATGGAGCGGGATCCCGTCCTCGTGCGCCCGGTAGATCGGAGCGAGCGCCGTGCCCCAGTCGACCGCGGCGAGCCAGCCGGCGTTGCAGTGCGTCAGCACCTCGACCGGTTGCCCGCCGGCTTTGCGCCGCCGAGCCGCCAAGATCAGCGGCGCGCCATGCTCGCCGATCGCGCGGCTGCTCGCCACATCTGCCTCTGCGATTGCGCCGGCTCGTTCGACAGCCGCGGCGGCGCGGTGCGGCGGCGGCAGGTCGCGCAGTGCCGAGTCCATCTCGGCCAATGCCCAGCGCAAATTGACTGCGGTGGGCCGGGTCGCGGCCAGCGTCGCGACGGCACGGTCGAGCCCGCGGTCGGAAGCGTCCGCGACCATTGCCAGCATCACGCCGTATGCCGCGGCCACGCCGATCAGCGGTGCGCCGCGCACCTGCATCGTGCGGATCGCGGTCGCGGCGTCTTCGAGTGTCGCCAGCCGGGCGACCGCCAGCTCGTGCGGGAGCAGCCTTTGGTCGATGATCTCGACTTGCCCGTCGCCGGCGAGCCAGATCGTGCGCATCGACCGGCCCCGCACCCTCATGGCGGGCGCCTCAAGACCCGCCCGGCGACCGCATCGAGGCGGGCCAACAGCTCCGGGTCGCGCTTCTCGGGGGCGGTGATCAGCGCCGTGTCGAGCGCCCGCTGGCAGCCTTGCCGGCATGGCCCCGCATGCGCGGCGAGCAACGGCACGACGCGGCGGATCAGCTCCTTGCCCTTTTGCGCGTTGGCGAGCAGCACGCCGACGATCATGTCGACCGTGACCGCGTCGTGGTTCGGGTGCCAGCAATCGTAGTCGGTGACCATCGCCACCGTGGCGTAGCAGATCTCGGCCTCGCGGGCGAGCTTGGCCTCGGGCATGTTGGTCATCCCGATCACGTCGCAGCCCCAGGAGCGGTAGAGCCGGCTTTCGGCGAGGGTCGAGAACTGCGGCCCCTCCATGACGAGATAGGCGCCGCCACGCTTCACGGAGAGCCCGCCATTGGCCGCCGCCTCGGCGAGCGTCTCGCCGATCCGGCCGCAGACCGGGTGCGCCATCGACACATGGGCGACGCAGCCGGCACCGAAAAAGCTTTTCGAGCGGGCAAAGGTGCGGTCGATGAACTGATCGGCGATGACAAAGTCGCCCGGCATCAGATCCTCGCGCAGGCTGCCGACCGCGGAGAGCGAGACGATGTCAGTAACGCCGCAGCGCTTCAGCGCGTCGATATTGGCCCGATAATTGATCTCCGACGGCGGCAGGATATGCCCGCGCCCGTGCCGCGGCACGAACACGACCCGCTGTCCGCCGAGGATGCCGAAGCAGAATTCGTCCGAGGTCTGCCCGAACGGGCTTTCGACCCGCCGCCAGGCGACATCGGTCAGCCCGTCGATCTCGTAGAGGCCGCTGCCCCCGATGATGCCGATCGCGGGAGCGCTCATGAGGGGCTCAGTAATGGGCTCAGTGGGCCACCGACCATATCTTGCGTTTGGCCGCGTAGAAGATTCCCACACCGACGATCAGGAACAGGAATACCCTGACCCCGACGCGATGGCGCGTGTCGAGGTTGGGCTCGGCCGCCCAGGCCAAAAACGTTGCAACATCGTGCGCCATCTGCGGCACCGTCGCCTTGGTCCCGTCGGCATAGGTCACCGCCCCGTCGGCGAGCGGCGGCGGCATCGATATCAGATGCCCGGGGAAATACTCGTTGTAGTATTTGCCCGCTGGCACGGTGAACCCGGCGGGCGGCGGCTTGAAACCGTTCATCAGCGCATAAACGTAATCGGGGCCGCCTTCGCGCGCCTTGACGATCATCGACAGGTCGGGCGGCAGGGCCCCGCCGTTTGCCGCGCGCGCCGCCTCGTCGTTCGGAAACGGCCCGGGGATCGGGTCGGACGGGCGGCCCGCCCGCTGATACATCTTCCCCTGGTCGTTCGGGCCGTCGGCGACCTGATAGCTGGCGGCGATCGCCTTGACCTGGTCAGGCGTGTAGCCAAGCGCTTCCAGGTCACGGAAATACAAGTGCTTGACCGGGTGGCAGGCCGAGCAGATCTGCTTGTAGACTTGAAAGCCGCGCTGCATCGCCGCTTTGTCATAGGTGCCGAAGACGCCGTCGAACGACCATTGCTGACGCGGCAGCGGCGGCACGTCCTGAGCTTCTCCGCGCACCGGTGCAAGCAGCAGGAGCGCAAGCAGCGCGGCGGCAGCAAGCGGCGCCCTCGACGTAGGAACCGGCATCATGTCAGGGCTTCCCCATCGGGACGGCGGGCCTGGTCAGCGGGGCGCCGCCGCCGCCCAGCACCGCGGCGGCGATGCTGGTCGGCAGCGGCCGGGGTCGCTCGATCTTGCCGATAACAGGCAGCAGGATCAGGAAATGAACGTAGTAATACAGCGTCGCGATCTGACCGACGGTCACGACAATGCCCTGCGGCGGGTTAAAGCCGACCCACCCCAGCGCGAACACGTCGATGACGAGCAGCCAGAACAGCCATTTGTAGATCGGCCGGAACCGCGAGCTGCGCACCGGCGAGGTGTCGAGCCAGGGCACGATGAACAGCAGGAACAGCGATCCGAACGAAAAGATGACCCCGAGAAGCTTGGCCGGGATCCCGAAAATTGAGAACGTGATCGAGCGCAGGATCGCGTAGTAGGGCAGTAGGTACCATTCCGGGACGATGTGGTTCGGCGTCTGCATCGGATTGGCGGGAATGTAATTGTCCGGGTTGCCGAGGAAATCGGGCGCGTAAAAAATAAAGAAAGCGTAGATCAGCAGAAATACGCACAACCCGAACAGATCCTTGACCGTATAATACGGGTGGAACGGCAGCGAGTCCTGCGGCCCCTTCAGATCGATACCCAACGGGTTGTTTGACCCGAAGCGGTGCAGCGCAATCAGATGCAGGAGCACGACGAATAGGATTATGAAGGGCAGCAGGTAATGCAGCGCATAAAAGCGGTGCAGGGTCGGGTCGCCGACGGTAAAGCCGCCCCACAAGAAGGTTACGATGCCGTTGCCGACCAGCGGGATTGCCGAAAACAAGCTGGTGATGACGGTTGCCGCCCAGTAGCTCATCTGGCCCCAGGGCAACACGTACCCCATGAACGCGGTGGCGATCATCAGGATCAGGATGATCACGCCGAGTATCCACAAGAGCTCGCGCGGCGCCTTGTAGGAGCCGTAATAGAGGCCCCGGAAGATATGGATGTAGACGATCGCGAAGAACATCGACGCGCCGTTGGCGTGCGCGTAGCGGACGAGCCAGCCGTAATTGACGTCGCGCATGATGCGCTCGACCGAGTCGAAGGCGAGCAGCGCGCTCGGCGTGTACTGCATCGCAAGGAAAACGCCGGTGACGATCATCACCACCAGCATGATCCCGGCGAGCGAGCCGAAATTCCACCAGTAGGTCAGGTTGCGCGGGGTCGGATACTCATAGAGCTCGTGCTCCGCCATCGCCATGAACGGCAGCCGGTAGTCGATCCAGCGGATGATCCGGGCCCCAGCGCCGGGGCGGTCGTCGGCCATGGTGCTCTCCTAGCCGATCTTGATGGTCGTGTTGCCGGTGAAATCGTAAGACGGCACCGCGAGGTTCAGCGGCGCCGGACCCTGGCGGATACGGCCCGAGGTGTCGTAGATCGAGCCATGGCACGGGCAAAACCAGCCGCCGTAAGGACCGCGGTCGTCGCCGGTCTTCTGCCCCAGCGGAATACAGCCCAAATGCGTGCAAACGCCAACGACGACCAGCCAGTCGGCCTTTTTGACGCGTCCGGAATCGGGCTGCGGGTCGCGCAGCTGCGACACGTCGACATCCTTCGCCGCCTTGATTTCGGTCGGTGTGCGGTGGTCGATGAACACCGGCTTGCCGCGCCACGCGACTGTCAGCCGCTGCCCGACCGCCACCGGCGCCAGGTCGACCTCGGTGGTCGAGGCCGCCAAGGTATCGCGCGCCGGGTTCATGGTGTCGACGAAGGGCCACACGGTAGCGGCGACGGCGACTGCTCCCAGCGCACCCGCCGTCAAGATCAGGAAATCGCGCCGGGTTTCGCCGGGATGCGCATGGCTAATGTTCTCGTGCGCCAGATCGGCCATTCAATTCCTCAGCACCCCAAGCTCGGCCGCCAGCAGCGACGGTCGGGCGAAGCTATACTGTTGAAGAAGACGAACTATGCGACAGACTGCCGCAGAATTGGGCGGGAAAATCAATCGGTCGAGCGCTTGGTATAACCTCGCGTGGGGTGGCTGAGAACCCGGAGCTTTGTTTGCGCCTCGCTTTGTTCGAGCCCGACATACCGCAAAATACCGGCGCGCTGCTCCGGCTCGCCGCGTGTTTTGGAGTTCCGGTAGACCTGATCGAGCCATGCGGCTTTCTGCTCGACGATCGCCGTTTCAAGCGCGCCGTGCTCGATTACGCGGCCCATTGTCACGTCGTCAGGCACGCGTCGTGGGGGCGCTTTCTCGCCGGTCGCGACCCGATATCGCGGCTCGTGCTGATGACGACGTCCGGCGTCGAGCCGCTGCATCGCTTTACTTTCGCGGCGGGTGACACGATCGTGCTCGGCCGGGAAAGCGCCGGGGTGCCGCCGGCGGTGCACGCGGCGGCGGCAGCGCGGATCGTGATCCCCTTGCGCCCTCCCGCTCGATCGCTCAACGTCGCGCTCGCCGGTGCGATTGCCCTCGCCGAAGCATTGCGGCAGACCGAGCTTTTTCCAAGGCCATGAGCAAAGCCGCTGCTTTTCCGCCCGACCCGGAGCGCCGCGACAGCACCGCCGCCTGGTTCACGGCGTTGCGCGACCGCATCTGCGCTGCATTTGAGGCGATGGAGGACGAATTCGTCGCCGAGCGGGCGGGCGCGGGTGCTCCGGGCCGGTTCGAGCGCACCCCTTGGCGGCGGCCGGAGGGCGGCGGCGGCGAGATGTCGGTCATGCGCGGACGCGTGTTCGAAAAAGTCGGCGTCAACATTTCGACGGTGTCAGGAGAATTTTCGCCCGAGTTCCGCAAGGATATCCCGGGTGCCTCGACCGATCCGCGTTTTTGGGCGAGCGGGATCTCGGTCGTCGCCCACATGCGTTCGCCGCTGGTCCCCGCCGTCCACATGAACACGCGCCACATCGTCACCCGCAAATCGTGGTTCGGCGGTGGTTCGGACCTGACCCCGATGTATCCCGACGCCGAGGCGGAAGCCGCGTTCCATGCCGCGCTGCGCGGGGCTTGCGACGGTTACGACCCCGAGTGTCATGCCCGCTTCAAGGCGTGGTGCGACGAGTATTTCTTCCTCGAGCACCGCAACGAAGCGCGCGGCGCCGGCGGCATCTTTTTCGACTATCTCGAGAGCGGCGATTGGGAACGCGACTTCTCCTTCATCCGAGCGGTCGGCGAAGCGTTTCTCGATGTCTACCCCGCGATTGTCCGCTCTCGCATGCGGCTCCCTTGGACAGACGAGCAGCGCCGGCACCAGCTCGTCCGCCGCGGCCGCTATGTCGAGTTCAACCTGCTCTACGACCGCGGCACCCGGTTCGGGCTCAAGACCGGCGGCAATGTCGAGGCGATCTTGATGTCGTTGCCGCCCGAGGCGGCCTGGCCTTGAGTTGGGACCAGGTAGCCGCGACACTCGTTTGCTCGCTGCAAACAACTGGCCGATGCCGCCGTTCTTTGTAATTCCCTTTCCCGCGTTCAACCCGGTTGCGGTCGCCTTCGGCCCGTTTGCGGTCCGCTGGTATGCGCTCGCTTATATCGCCGGGCTGGTGATCGGCTGGCGCTATTGCCTGGCGCTCGCCGACCGCGCACCCCATCTGGTGCGGCGCCAGGACATCGACGACTTTCTGGTGTGGGCGACGCTCGGGGTCGTGCTCGGCGGGCGCATCGGCTACGTGCTGTTCTACAACCCCGGCTATTACTTCGCTCACCCCGTTCAGGCCGTCTATGTATGGCATGGCGGCATGTCGTTTCACGGCGGCGCGATCGGGGTGACGCTCGCCATCATCCTGTTCACCCGCGCCCGACAGATCAGCCTTTTCGCTTTTTCGGACGTCATCGTCGAGGCGGTCCCGATCGGCCTGTTCTTCGGCCGCATCGCCAACTTTATCAACGGCGAGCTCTACGGCCGCCCGACCGAGGTTCCGTGGGCGATGATTTTTCCGAATGGCGGCCCGGTGGCGCGCCATCCGAGCGAGCTTTACGAAGCATTTTGCGAGGGCATCCTGCTGTTTGTGCTGCTGCTCGTCGCCGAGCGCCGCGGCGCGCGGCATTCGCCCGGGGTGGAGACAGGATTGTTCCTTGCCGGCTACGCCGTTGCCCGCATGTCGGGTGAGCTGTTCCGCCAGCCCGACCCGCAGCTCGGCTACCTGCTCTTTGGCACGACGATGGGCGAATTGCTGTCGATCCCGGTGCTGATCGCCGGAATCCTGATCATCTTTTGGGCGCGGCGAACTCCTCGCCGGTCGGCGCCGTGAGCGCAAGCGCGCTTTCGGCCAAGATCGCGCGCCGCATTGGCGCCGAGGGGCCGCTGCCCGTCGCAGCCTTTATGGCAATAGCGCTCTACGATCCAGAGCTCGGCTATTACGCGACCCGGCGGCCGATCGGCGCCGGCGGGGATTTCGTCACCGCACCCGAGATCAGCCAGATCTTCGGCGAGCTCGTCGGGCTCTGGTGCGCGCTGATGTGGCAGCGGATCGGGTGCCCCGATCCCGTGATCCTCGCCGAGCTCGGCCCCGGCAGCGGCGTGCTCGCCGCCGATCTGCTCCGCGCTGCTGCGGCGATACCCGAATTCCGCCGCGCGATTCGTCTGCATTTGGTGGAGGTAAGCCCGATCCTGCGGATCGAGCAGCAGCGCCGTCTGGCAATGGCCGATCCCCACTTGCACACGCGGATCGAGGACCTGCCCGATGGCCCGATCCTCCTCGTCGCCAACGAGTTCCTCGACGCGCTGCCGATCCGCCAGCTCGTGCGCCGGGGCCGGCATTGGCGCGAACGAATGGTGGCACTCGATCAGGAGGGGCACTTGGCGTTTGTCGACGGGCCGGAGAGCCCGGCCCTTTCGCTGTTGGTCCCCGAGGCGCTGCGCGAGACCGCCCCGGCCGGGGCGGTCTTCGAAATCTGCCCTTCGGCGCTGGCGCTCGCAACGGCACTCGGCGCGCGGCTGAAGTGCCAACCCGGTGCCGCGCTCTTTATCGACTACGGCCGATTCCCGAGTTCGACGGGGTCGAGCCTGCGCGCGGTGCGGCACCACCAGCCGGTCGGAGCATTGGATGCGCCGGGCGAGGCCGACCTCAGCGCCGATGTCGATTTCGCCACGTTCGCAGCGGCCGCCGGCGGGGCCGGCGCCGAGGCGCACGGGCCGGTGCCGCAGGGCCGTTTCCTGGAGAATCTCGGCGCTTTGCAGCGGCTCGCCGCCTTGTCCGCGCGGGCCTTGCCGGCGCAGCGCCAGCGGCTGGAAAGCGGCCTCGAACGCTTGCTCGACCCGAAGCAAATGGGCATTTTGTTCAAGGTCATGGCGCTGACCGCGGCAGGCTTGCCGGCGCCGCCCGGCTTTGATCGACCAGATTAACGAGATGATCCATATCGCCGGGCTCGGAGCCGATACTCGCATCCGCCATGCCTTTTTCACCCGGCAGGGCGGGGTCAGCGACGGGCTCTATGCGTCGTTGAATTGCGGTCATGGATCGCGCGACCGAGCGGAGAACGTCGAGCGCAACCGCGCGATCGCGATGGCGATGATCGGCCTCGCCCCCGATCGGCTGGTCACCTGCCGGCAGGTCCACAGTGCCGTCGCGGTTATGGTCGAGAGCCCCTGGAGCCGCGAAGCAGCACCGAAAGCCGACGCGATGGCGACCAACCTGCCGGGGCTGGCGCTGGGCGTTCTGGCCGCCGACTGCGCCCCGGTGCTGCTGTGCGACCCGGCCGCGCGCGTGATCGGCGCCGCGCATGCCGGATGGCGCGGAGCCTTTGGCGGCGTCGTCGAGGCGGTGGTCGAGGCGATGGAAAGGTTCGGGGCCGCGCGGCACCGCGTCCATGCCGGGATCGGCCCTTGTATCGGCAGCGGGTCTTACGAGGTCGGCCCCGAATTTCCGCAGCCGATCCTCGCGCGTAATCCCGCTGCCGAGAGGTATTTCGCCCCTGCATCGCGCCCGGGCCATTTCTTGTTCGACCTTGCAGGCTACGTCGAGCACCGGCTCGCCTGCTGCGGCGTGTCGTCCATCGAACGTGCACCTTACGACACCGTCGCCGACGAGGAGCGTTTCTTCAGCTATCGTCGCGCTTGTCTGCGGTGTGAGCCGGTCTTCGGGCTCGGCCTCTCAGTCATCGCCCTCGACGGCTGAGGCGCGGCAGCGCGGCCGCGATGATCACCGATCCGCGATGCCCTATCTGATCTTGTTTCTGGCGTTCTGCATTCTGGGCGCGCTCGTTACCTGCGTTCTGTTGGTGCAATGAATGGCGGGCGGAGGTATCGCCGAGCAGCGTCGGCCGTGACGCTGCTGCTGGCCGCGTGCCAACCGTTGCCGCATCCTTTTGCCAACGATGTGCCAAAGCCGGGCTCGCCGATGCTTTCCCTGCGCGACACCGCGACGGTTGCGATCGCCCCGCTCAAAGGCGGGCCACGCGCGACCGCGGAAAAGCTGGCGCCCGCGATGGCCGAGGCGTTGCAAAAGCGCGACATCGCCGCCAGCGACCGAACCATGAGCGTCGCCAGCTATCAGCTCGACGGCAGAGTTCAGGCGATGCCTCCTTCCGGGGACAAGGCGGCAATCGTCGTGCTGTGGGAGCTGCACGATCCATCGGGCAAATCGCTCGGTGAGCGGGCCGAGCGGATCGAAGCCGCCGCCGATGACTGGCAACGCGGCAAGGGTGACGCGGTCGCCCGTCTTGCGGATGCGAGCGCCGATCAGATCGCCGCGATGCTCCAGGACAAGGCGCCGGTCGAGGCCGCCGAGCAAGGGGAGACCCGCCTGTCGATCGGCAACGTAAAAGGGGCCCCGGGCGACGGCGGGACAGCGCTGGCGAGTGCTGTCACGACGCTGTTGAAAAAGCAGGATCTGGCGATTGTCTCCGACCCGCACGGAAACGCCGATCTGCTGCTCGACGCCGCCGTCACCGTCGACAAGCCGGTGGCCGGCAAGCAGCACGTAAAGATCGTCTGGCGTGTCCGCCGCAAGGATGGCAGCGAGATCGGCACGGTGGGACAGGAAAACGACGTCCCGGCCGGCCTCCTGGACGGCGCTTGGGGGGATGTCGCCTACACCGTCGCGGTCGCGGCCCAGGAAGGTATCCTCCAGCTGATCGCCCGCGGCGCCCCGCAATCGGCCGGAAGCTCCTGACGCCGGTGTCGCACACGGGATCGCCCGTGAGCCGCGAGGTTGTCAGGTCGATCGGGGATTGTTACATTATCGCTGCACGAAGCCGCGGGGCTCGGCCCGCAGGCGCGCCGGTATCGCCGCCATCATGAAAATCCTCGCCTGCAACAGCAATCGGCCGTTTGCCGAGGCCATCGCAGCCTATCTCGACCTGCCGCTGACCAAGGCCAGCGTGCGCCGCTTTTCCGATATGGAGATCTTTGTCGAGATCCATGAGAACGTGCGCGGCGAAGATGTTTTCGTAATCCAGTCGACCTCATATCCGGCCAACGACCATCTGATGGAGCTGCTCGTCTGTCTCGACGCGCTGCGGCGCAGCTCGGCGCGGCGGGTAACAGCGGTCCTCCCCTATTACGGCTACGCCCGCCAGGACCGTAAAACCGGGTCGCGAACCCCGATCTCGGCCAAGCTCGTCGCCAACATGATCACCGCCGCCGGTGCCGACCGGGTGCTGACGCTCGACCTCCATGCCGGCCAGATCCAGGGTTTCTTTGATATTCCGACGGATAATCTCTACGCCGCACCCGTGCTGGTGAAAGATATTCTCGATCATCATGCGCGCCGAGATCTGCTCATCGTCTCGCCCGATGTCAGCGGCGTCTATCGCGCCCGGCACATCGCACGGCGGCTCGACGCCGATCTCGCGATTGTGGATAAGCGTCGCGAGCGCGCCGGCGTCTCGGAGGTCATGAACATCATCGGCGATGTCTCGGGACGGCGCTGCATCCTGGTCGACGATATGGTCGACAGCGCTGGAACCCTTTGCAATGCAGCGGTCGCCCTGATCGAATCCGGGGCGTCGACAATTCATGCTTACGTAACCCATGGCGTGCTGTCGGGGGGTGCGGTGGCACGGGTGGTGGCGTCCCCGATCGAGTCGCTGGTGATGACCGACAGCATCCTGGCGACCGAGGCGGTACGGCAGGCGAACAATATCCGCCAGGTCTCGATCGCACCTCTGATGGCCGAGGCGATCCGCCGCATCAGCGAGGAACGGTCGGTTTCGAGCCTGTTCGATTAAGCTGCGGCGAAGCGGGTCCGGCGTCGCCGGAGCGCGACGGCGGCTTCAGGGCTGTTGACTGACCGGCTGACCCCGATCTACGCCGCGAACGCGTCAATTCCGCGATAGAGGAGCAAAAATCGATGCCCGAGATCATCCCTCTCAGCGCCGAGTTGCGCGCCGCCGCCGGCAAGGGTGCGGCCCGCGCCACGCGACGCGCAGGGCGCGTCCCCGGCATCGTCTATGGCGGCGGGCAGGAGCCGGTGCCGATCAGCCTCGACCCGCGCGAATTGTCGCGCGCGCTCACCAAACGGGGTTTCTTCGCGACGCTCGTCGAGCTCACGCTCGATGGCTCCACGCAGCGCACCTTGCCGCGCGAGGTGCAGTACCACCCGGCGACCGACAAGCCGCTGCACGTCGATTTCATGCGGGTTGCCGCTACCTCCAGGGTCACGGTCACCGTGCCTGTCGTCTTCGTCAACCAGGAGCAGTCGATCGGGATTCGTCGCGGCGGCATCCTCAACATCGTCCGCCACGGGATCGACCTCAATTGCCCGGTCGACGGCATCCCCGATCACCTGACCGTCAGCCTCGGCGGGCTCGACATCGGCGACAGCGTTCATATCAGCGCCGTTGCTGTGCCGGAAGGCTGCCGCCCGACGATCACCGCGCGCGATTTTACGATCGCCAGCGTCGCGCCATCTTCGGCCGTGCGCGAGGAAGCGGCTACCGCCGCCTCGGCGCCGCCCGTCGCCGACCAGCCGGCTGCGGCCCCCTGAATTTGCGAATCGGCGATCTCGGCATAACCGTTTCCTAAATCGATGCGTCTCGTTGTCGGGCTCGGCAATCCCGGTTCGCGTTATGCTCGAAACCGGCACAATGTCGGCTTTATGGCGGTCGACGCGATTGCCCGCAGGCACAGGTTTCCAGCCTTCCGCAATCGCTTCAAGGGTGAGCTAGCGGAGGCCCCGATCGCCAACGAGCGCCGCCTGTTGTTGAAGCCGCAGACTTTCATGAACGCGTCCGGTGAAGCGGTCGCCGCGGCAGCGCGATTCTTTAAGATCGACCCCGAGAACATCGTCGTGATCCATGACGAGATCGACCTGCGCCCGGGAAAGCTGCGGGTGAAGCGGGGCGGCGGCAATGCCGGGCACAACGGCCTGCGGTCGATCGACCCGCTGATCGGCTCCGATTACTGGCGGGTGCGGATCGGGGTCGGGCATCCCGGCATAAAGGAGCTGGTGCAGCCCTACGTCCTGCAGAACTTCGCCGTCGACGAGATCAGCGATTGGGTCGAGCCGCTGCTCGATGCGGTGGCCGAACACATACCGTTGCTGCTCTCCGGGGCGCCCGATGCGTTTATGAGCGAGGTGGCGCGCCGGCTCGCACCGGCAGCGCAGCCGGAGCCGATGGCTCGATTGGATTAGGCATGGGCTTCAACTGCGGCATTGTTGGTCTGCCGAACGTCGGCAAATCGGCGTTGTTCAACGCGTTGACCGCGACCGAGGCGGCCGAGGCGACGAAATATCCGTTCTCGACGCGGGAAGCCAATGTCGGTCGCGTCGCGGTGCCGGACGAGCGGCTCGAGGTTTGCGCCCGCCTTGCCAAATCGGTGCGGATCGTGCCGACCCAGCTCGAATTCGTCGACATCGCCGGGCTGGTGCGCGGCGCCTCGAAGGGGCAGGGGCTGGGCAACCAGTTTCTCGGCCATCTGCGCGAAGTTGACGCCATCGCGCATATCGTGCGCTGTTTCGAGGACGAGAACGTCGTGCACGTCGAAGGATCGGTCGATCCGATCCGCGACGCCGAGACGGTCGAGACCGAATTGATGCTGGCTGATCTCGACAGCCTCGAGCGCCGTGCCGTGGCGGCGCAAAAGCGCGCCCGCGGCGGCGATCGCGAGGCAAAATCCCAGCTCGAATTGATCGAGCCCGCCCTCGCGGCGTTGCGCGACGGCCGGCCGGCCCGGCTCGCCGCAATCCCGGCCGAGCGGCAGCGCGAGCTCCTAGCGTTGCAGCTGCTGACCGCAAAGCCGATTTTCTACATCGCCAATGTCGACGAGGAAGCGGCCGCTTCCGGCAATGCGTCGAGCCGCTCCATCGCGGGCTATGCCGCGGCGCAGGGATTGCAGGCGGTGGTGGTCTCGGCCGCGATCGAAGCCGAACTCGCGGTGCTCGCCGATCCCGGCGAGCGGCGCGAGTTCCTGGCGGCGCTCGGGCTCGGCGAGACCGGGCTCGATCGCGTCGTGCGGGCCGGCTATGCGCTCCTCGATCTGATCACCTTTCTGACCGCCGGCCCGAAGGAGGCGCGAGCCTGGACCATTACTCGCGGCACTAAGGCGCCGCAGGCCGCCCGCGTCATCCACAGCGATTTCGAGAAGGGTTTTATCCGCGCCGAAACCATCTCCTACGTCGATTTTGTCGCTCACGGCGGCGAGCAGGGTGCCAAGGACGCCGGCCGCATGCGTCTCGAAGGTGCGGACTATGTCGTCCGCGACGGCGACATTATGCATTTCCGCTTCAATGTGTGACTGGCCGAGCTTGCCCTGGGCAGGGATGCAGGCCCGCCCGAACCGGTGAAGACGCCGTAAGCTTCTTCTCGGGGGAAATGTCATGTGGGGGATCGTCAATGGGCAAGGGGCGCCTCGAAGCCTTCACCGACGGCGTGATCGCCATCATCATCACGATCATGGTGCTCGACATGAAGGTGCCGGCCGGCTCCGACTTCGCCGCGCTGCTCTCCGGCATGCCGATCTTTCTGGCCTATGCGCTGAGCTATGTGAACGTCGCCATCTTCTGGAACAATCACCACCACATGCTGCACGCCGCCGAGCGCGTCGACGGCAAAGTGCTGTGGGCCAACCTATTCTTGTTGTTCTGGCTGTCGCTGGTGCCGTTCGTGATCCGGTGGATCGACAACACCGGCTTTACCGCGCTGCCGACCGCGGTCTATGGCGCGGTGCTGCTTCTGGCGGCGGTCGGCTACTTGCTGCTGCAACAGGCGATCATCGCCCGCAACGGCCGCACCTCCAAGCTTGCCGCCGCGGTGGGCAGCGATCTGAAAGGCAAGCTGTCGTTTTGGATGTACGCGGCCGGGATTGCGCTGGCCTTTCTGCGGCCATGGATCGCGATCTCGCTCTATGTTGGGGTCGCGCTCTTATGGTTTGTGCCCGACCGGCGCATTGAATCGCTGGTCTGACAGCCGCTAGCGGGCGCCGCGCTATGACCGCCGCGCTGGCGTGCGAGCCTAGACGAAGGACGGCGGGCGGCGCTCGGGCTGGGTGGTCTCGAACGCGCGGGCGGCGCGCAAGACGCGGTCGTCGGCATAGAGCGGGCCGACGATCTGCAAGCCGATCGGCAGGCCGCCGCTGGTCAGCCCGCAAGGGATGCTCGCCGCCGGTTGATGGGTCATGTTGAACGGATAGCTGAACGGCGACCAGTCGATCCAATGCCGCTCGTGGGCAGGGTCGTTCAAATCCTGCCCGGCCGACAATGCCGGGATCGGCATCGTGGGCGTCAGCAGCAAGTCGTATGTCTGGTGAAAGGCGCCCATGCGGCGCCCGAGCGCGTTGCGCACGAGGTCGGCCTGCACCCAATCGGCGGCGGCGATGCGCTCGCCCGCCGCGGCGGTCTCCAGCAGCCCCGGATCGACCAGCGCCTTGCGCTCATCGGGGTACGCTCTCAGCAATGCGGCGGTGCCGGACGCCCACAAGGTGAA